>NC_009615.1:2872500-3172500 GCF_000012845.1 Parabacteroides distasonis ATCC 8503 | reverse complement strand
AATGGAGACCATATTGACATCCTCCGGGAACTCACATACGTTCTTCATCGAGGCACGTGCGCTGGCGGGGGTGTTAGCGGGAATGATGTAAATCGTATAGCCATTTGCTCCGTAGTCATCTGTTTCCTTTACATAAGGGTTGATGGAGCTGTCGTCGGGTTGGATATTTACGTCTTCAATGCTGGATACGTCTATTTGGGTCTCGTCGTTATAAACCGTGAAGTTGAAGAAGCGTGACTTCGGGAACTTTCCAGTCAAACGAAGGCCGATGTTTGGATTATCTTTGTAAGAATAGGTGTATTCCCAATAATCGGCATAGATATCAGGAAAGGCCAGTAGGGTTTGATTGTCGCCTCGAAGCGTCTTGCCCCATTGTTCCTTGGGTTCCGGGTTGTTGATTTGAGGGGTATTCTCATCATCGTCGTCGCAAGCGGTGAACATACCCACAGTAAGGGCTACCAACATTAAGTAAAAAATCTTCTTCATGATTCTGTTCGTTAATTAATCTGTTTGTTATTAAAATGAGAGCGCAAAAGTATCTCATTTCCAATTAGGGTTGACCTATTGAAAATGAAATACCTTGGATAAGACCACAGAATCCTAGGAATGGAACAGCTAGAAGGGGTATCCGATAGCGAAGTGGTAACCCATGCCGTCCTTGAATTTCGGGATATTGTAATAGCCTTTCTTTCCGGTATCGTAAGGGAGATGCAGACCGATACCCACGTCGAAACGGATGACGATAAAGGTGAGGTCGTAACGCAGGCCGAAGCCGGTTCCCAAGGCTAGATCCTTGAGGAAGCTACCCCATTTCAGTTGTCCGCCGGGACGATCCGGATCGTTCCGGATCAGCCAGATGTTACCGCTGTCGAGGAAAGTGGCCCCATGCAGGTCGCCAAGGATCGGGAAGCGGTATTCGAGGTTGGCCTCGAATTTAAGATCACCCGTACGGTCGATGTAAGCGTATTTATTGTTATCGCTGTTTTGATAGTAGCGTCCGGGACCGATGCTGCGGATCGTAAAAGCACGGATGCTATTCGCTCCGCCGATGTAGAATTGCTCGTTATAAGGGGAGGTACGGGCGTTGCCGTAGCTATAAATAGCGCCGGCCATTAATCGGCCTACGAGATATTGCTTATGCCCGAGGGCGTAATTATAACGTATCTCGGCGGTTCCCTTGATGAATTGGGCGAAGGGGTTGCCGAGTAATTCCTTATCCTCTTTATTGAATTTCTTCCCGGCTAACGCATAAATCCCATCCAAGACAAGGCCCGCTTGGGTAACGGATGCCTGCCACCAAAGATGGTTCCGGCGACTGGTAATCGGGGAATCATCATAGGTATAGGTATAGTTCATGGCCGGGATGAATTGATTTTGCAAACTCTTTTTTAGAGCCTTATTCACGTTGGTAATGCTGTCGAACTCGTGCGTGGTATGCTGGAGCAAGTTGAACGTCAGCTTGAAAGGGGTGATGGAATGATGAGACGTGGCAGTAGGCTGGAACTCATACGAGGCGTCACCACCGAATGCCAGCAACTTGAAGAAACGGGCCCGGTTCATCTGGTCCGCATAGAGGCGGAAGGTGGTGCTGGCCGGGAAATTCATGTCCCGTTTGCTGAATGTAGGGAACAATACCCGTGGGAAAGTCAGCGTGGTAGTCAAGCCTAACTCATAACTGTTGATCTTGGAGTTGCTACCATCCAGCTTGTTGCCGGTCTGCCATTCGTAAGAGCCGCGGAGTTTCACGCCGAAGGTCTCGCCCCCTCCGAAGACATTCCGTTTGGTCACGCTGAAAATGGCGCCCGGACCCACTTGGTCGTTGCTCTTGGCGGTAACGTTCAACTCGAGCTCGCCGTCCAATGGAAGATCGTAGACCGTATTGATCCGCAGATCCAGCGTATCTTGACGGCGCATGGTATCACGGGGGGAATATTGCAACTCGGCATAACGGAAGATACCCAAGCGGGACAGGGCGGTTTGCGTCCGTTCCTGCGCCCGCTGGTTGTAAAGTTCCCCCGGCTTGAAATATAAACGGTTGTAAATGACCGAGGGGCGAACCCTTAGCTTGCCCTCATAATGGATCGTAAGGTCCTTATAGCGGATCGAGTCCGTGGGAGTCTCATTCTGGTAACCGTTTAGCCAGACGGATATATCCCCGAGCTTCCAAGGGCGGAGGGCCGAGGGGGGCAGGCTTTCCTTCGGGGCCACCCGTAAGGCCACTTTCCCGGGGTTCAACAAGGTATCCGCTTGATAGGTGATGAAATCGGGACGGAAATAGTAATAGCCGTTGTTACGGAGCAAGGACGAGATGCGTTCCCGCTCGGCTTGCAACTGGACGACATTGAAATTCTCTCCTTTGTGGAGGATACGATCGCCGATCGTGGCATCGATCAATGAGTCGGCACGGTGACGGATATGGACGTATTGGATGCTGTCTAGCGTATACGGATCGTTCATGGTGACGCTATATTCCAGCTTCGCCTTCCGGGGATTCTTGGGATCGGGTACGACCTCGAAAGAGGTCTCTCCATTGAAATAACCGTATTCGTTCAATAGGTTCCGGGCTACCTTGACACGGACTTCCGGGTTCACGGTGGTGATCAGCACCGGTTTCGACGCCAGCTTGTTGAAGATCCACTTGCCGACCTTCCCTTTCTTGTTCACGAAAGCGTTGTAGACCCACAGGCCGAAGGGGAAGGGCACCCGGATCGAGGAGCTTCCCAGCAAGGCGTTGTTGGGGGGATAGGCTAGGGCGGCCTCGACCTCTTCCAAGGCGGCTTCGCCGGGTTTGGTCTTATCCTCGTTCTTCACCTCTATTTTCTTGATACCGGTATATAGGACCGCTCCCTCGGGAAGGTTCTTCGTGGTGGAGCAAGAGGTGAGTAAGAAGGCCAGCAGCCCGAGTAGCGCCAGCGACGATAGGATCGCTCTTTGGGTAGACACCCCCCCTCGCCCTGGGGAAGTATCCTTCCCTGCTTTGGGAAGGCATGTTTCCCTGCTCTGGGAAGGCATGTTTCCCTGCTCTAGGAGGGCATCCTTCCTAAAATATATTAAAACATTTTTCATATTCATTCCTTTTCTGTTTCCTCTTTCACTGGTTTCACTTTCGTTTTCTTGAAGTTGAATAGCTCCCTGAGATGCATCATTTTCTTGCGGAGCACGATACCGGCTCCGGTCTCCGTGATCTCGCCTTCCAGCAGGCTCTCGTAGTTCTTGTCGTGGAAAAGTTTGACGTAACGGGAGCCACTGCTGTCTAACCGATATTCTACGGATACGTTATCGATGAACGGCTGCGCCTGTCCATTGTTAATGTTCTCGCCGGTAGAGATACGGCCGCCTAGAACCACACGGATACGGTCATTATAGAATCGCTTGGCGAAGCGGAAGGAGTAGTCGGTACGGGTACCACCTCCGGCGTCGCCATTATCGTCGTACGTCTCCATGCCGAAGCTGATATCCACGGATTTCAAGGCACTTCCGGCGATGTTGTTGATCTCGCTTTGCAAGAAGCTGGTCAAGGCGTCTCCCATATTTACGTTCACCTTGCCGCCACCACCGCCTCCGCCGAGGTACATACCGGTCACGAGCATGCTGACAGCCAGCTTCGCCCGTTCCTCCGGGCCTTTCGAGGTCAGTTCCTCCTGCATCGCCATGTCTTCCGGGGCGGTGAGGGTAAATTGCAACCCTAGGTTCTCCAGTTGTTGGGTCAGTTCGATGCCTACGTCGAAATTCACCAAGCGGGGCGATGATTGCCCGGTTAGGGTGACGGACGTACGGACTCGCTCGGTGGCCGTAAGGTTCAAGGTCGGGTCCATGGGGTTACCCGTCCATTGCACGTAGCTACCCTCCTGTACGTTGAACTCCTTCAATGGGATTACCGGGATGGAGTACTTGATGGTTCCCCCGGATAGCGTGTAGCGTCCGTTCAAGAACATATCGCCTTGCGGGGTATACTGGAAGGAAAGATCGCCGCCACCCTCCAGATTGATATGGTTGGACTGGTCGGGACTTAAATCCACGTTCGCTTGTACGGCGGGATCGATGTGGATCGTCATCAGCATGTCCATGCCTCCCATCGGCAACGGGGGTTTACGAGGCATGCGCCGGCGTAAGGTATCCGTGAAAGAGGTGAAGGTTACCATGTCCGACATACGGTCTTGCACGGTCAGCGGGGAGTCTTTCAGCACGTAGGTGATATTCGTCCCGCCCAATAATTGCAAGTCGCCTCGCATGGTCAAGGCATCCAACGGCCCGCGTACGGTAGAATTCAGGTTGACGAACAGCTTTCCGTAGACAAGGCTTTCTTCGTTTTTCTTAACGTTCAGCAGTTGCAAGTTATTCGCCGTTAGTTTAAGATTGGCGGTCATGCGGGATAAATTGTTGAAATCCACTTCTCCGTTGATGATAAACGGATTCTTGTTGTATGCGTAAATACCATATTGGTTGAACAAGATCCGGTTGTTCTTTATTTCTATCTTTTTATCGTCGAAACGGAAGGTAGAACCTGCGGCGCCTACATAAACGGAGGCGGTATCGAGAATCAGATATCCCTCGGCCATGGGTTTATCGCTTTGTCCGCTGATAGCGAGCGTACCATCGAGGTCTCCGCCCATTTTCGCCATATCATCCGGAATGAACGGGTTGGCGATATCCAAGGGGAAGTGCATGAACTCGACAGTACCGCTGATATGGTCGGTCTCGCCCATCTGGTATAAGGCGGTAATGGCACTCACCTCTTTCCGGTCCCGGAAAAGGTGCATATCCACTTGATGGTTCCCCTGCTCTAAAGGTAGATAGACTGCGTTGAACATGAGTTCGCCGACCCGCTCGTTCTCATAATACAGATCATCAATGTTCATATCCGCCACGACCATGAAGGCCGAGTCGGAAGGAGCGTACTGGAAATCGGCGTTCAATATACCTTTCATCGGCGGGATATAGCTGAATGCGTTGGAGATAATCCCAAGGTCGATCTGGTTCAACTCGGCGTGGACTTCCTCCATCTCGTCACTTTCCGCTTGGGAGTGTATCCACAAGGCGGCGTTATTATCTCCGCTGAGTCGCAGGTTCGCCTCGATATCCTTCATGCTGCGTACCACGACGTAATTATCCGGGTTCAGCTTGAAAGGGCGGAACGCTATGATCGGGTCATCGGGGAAGAGATGGAACTTGACCCCGTTCTGTATCTTATCGGCCCGGATTCCGAGCAACAAGCCGGTCTCGCCTTTCCCGTCCTTGAAATAAAGGCGGGCGTCGCCGAAGCCATAACGTATTTGCCCGTCCAGCCCGGCGCTGAAAGGTTGTTGCTGCCTGTATTTATTCTTGATCACTTGGGCGCTATAGAGTAATCCGAGCGAATCTTGGTGCATCTCTGCCCGGATGGTATCGATCTGCATCGTATCCCGTGCCAGATCGTAAATGGAGGCATCCATGCGTATACCCGTTTCCGGTGAGGTATAGGCGTTCATGGCGATGCTCTTGAAATCTACGTAATAGGTTTGGAGATAGTTGTAGATCGGATTGTCCTGTCCTGCCCGTACCTCAAGGTACATATCGGGGAGGAGCGGGCGAAGGATCTCCAGATTGACAGTCGAGTCCCGTTCCAATTGGAGGGTGATATCGTTCGATACCTTAGTCAACTTATCCGTGATGTGGTGTATGCAATCATTACCCGTGAGGATGATCCCTAAATCCCCGGCGTGGAAAGACACACGGGTGGTATCGATATCCGTCCGGGCATGCAAGGTCAGCGTTTTCGGCTTGAAACTTTGTTTTGGGGTGACGACCTCCCAGTTTCCTAACGTAACGTCGATCGTGTTATCTTCATCCAGATTACTTTCTACCTCTGCGAAGAGCTGGAAAGAGGTGGCGAAGGGATTTGCCATTAAGTGCATACCCTGTAAATCCATGTTCTCCACATCCGCTATCAACATCGCCTTCACCTCGTGCTTGTGGAGGGTCGCGTTTAAGGAGACATCCATTTTCGCCAACGGGTATTTGCTAAGCAGATCCACTTTCAGTAAGTTCTTTTCCAGAGAGCCATCGATGGATACGTCTGATACCGATGAGGCGCCGTAGCGTATATCCGATATCTTACCGTCCAGTTTGGCCCATGTACGTTCAGAGAAAGGGTCTGTGCCCCGGCCTTCTGCTTTAACAGAGGCGGTCAGCCAAAATAGAGAGTCTTTGGGCATGAAATGGGTAGGTTCCAGACTGTCTATCCGTAAATTAGCCTCATAAGCCAGTTGCACCGGATTATAGCGGGCGGTCAGACCTACTTTGCCTTTATCTTGGGTAAGAACAAGCTCGGTGCGGTATTCTTGATTTGCGACTGTAGCTTCCCCCTTCAACTGAATTCCTGCCGGAATGGCAAATTGATCCCGTTGGGAGGCGGGAAGCATCGCCAGCAAAAAGTCCAGATTACCGGATCGAGCCTTTAACTGAATCTCACCGGTTCGCCGGATGCTATCCGTCACGGACTCCATGCTACCCGTGACGTTCATCTGAAACGCTCCCGGCAGCATGATATCGCCTTGTGTGATACGTATACTGGAGAGGTTGCCTTCTACGCCAGCCGTAATAGCGAGAGGCTTGTCCGGATAGGCTTTCTTGAAATCCTCCGGTAGGGAACCTGCCGCTATCAATAAATCTTCTTTCCCCAACGAGGCGTTTAACAGGGCTTTCATGCTACCTTGTGGGTGGTCCTCGAGGGAGCTCCAAGGGATAGTCGCTGTCAATCTCACTTCGGAATTTGGTGTCTGGAGAAGTAGGTCCGGTACGTCTATCTGTTCATGGTCACTCCGGACATTTCCTGCCAATGCCGAAACCTTGAGGCCGGAACGTTCTTCCACGAAGAATTCCTTGATGTGGGCGTTTATTTCTTTTCCTTGATATAAGATGGAATCGATAGAAGTGTTCAGGTTCGTTAAACTAATATGGGAGAAATCGAGTCCTTGCTCGGGTGTCGCGTAATTCCCGTCATAAGCGAATGTAGAATTCGTTATGTCAAAGTTTCTCGCCTTATATTGTTCCGCTCCAATATCTACGAGGCCGTTATTTAGCCCGGCTTTATTAACGAAAGCCGTAAGGCGTAAGGAATCCGAGGGCATTTGTAGGGCGAAGGCTACCCGGTCCAAACTGATTTTATCCAGCTTGAGTACCCAGTTCAGAGGTGTGGAAGTCGTGTCTTCTTTCGAGGTTGAATCATTTAATAGAAGGGTAATGGCGGTATCGAATAAATCTATGGTATTAAATGTAGCTTTCTCCTCGGACAGGTCTATACGATCGGCGTGCAGGTAAAGCTTTCCCAAGAATCCTTTGATTTCCATACCTTCAATCATAGTCCCGGTGTTAACCTTTACGTTCCGGAGGTCGATCGCCTCTACCAATACTTGCTTCCGCAAAAGAGGAAGGGCACGAACCCGTACCGTCAAGCTCTGTAAACTCAACAAGGTATCGGCGGGAGGATTTACGACCTCGACACCCTTAACCGTAAGGTCTAACGGGAAAGATAGCCTAATCTGCTCGATCCCGATTTGCATACCAGTCACTTTTCCTGCGTATTCGGTCGCTTTCCGTACCGCGAAGTTTTGGAAAGGAGGTATATATAGTAATATAGAGAGTAACAATACCAATGCGATCGGTATTAGGCATATCACTCCTATCCGTTTAATCCATACTCTCATGTTGATACGTTTCTCTTTTTCTTATTTGTTTATTTGCCTGTTTTTATGACGATCGCTCCGTTTGCGCCTCTTACCCCGTATTCACCGGCGTCTTTCAATACTTTTAATTCCGAGACATCTTCGACGGGAATCGTGTTTAGAACAGATAGGTTCATCGGTATACCGTCTACCACTACTAGCGGGTCACTAGGACTGTTTAGGGAAACACTCGCACGGATGCGTACGGAACCATCGGCGAATGTTATGCCACTCATCCTTCGTAGTAGGCAATAGAGATCCCGGCATCCGGTTTTCTGTATCTCTTCTTTATTCATAACGCTTGAGCTTACTATTTTGTTTCGTTCCCTTTCCATAATTTCTTTCAGGGCCTCATCCGGTTCAAAACTACGCTTTGCGTTGAATGTGCTATTCTCTAAAGTAATGGTTATATAATTGTATCCGTTGACTGGGACTTTGACTACATTTCTTGTTTTCTTAATAGTGACGAACAAGGTATCATTCAGGTTAGCCCCCGGGATGGTGAATACGCCATGTTTGTTCGTTTTCACGGTGATCGGATTCTGACTGCCTAGCGTGACCGGATAGCGTTTGATTATTTTATCGCTGATGTCACGCAATACACCGACTAAAGTATCATTCTGTGCCAAAAGTATTTGACTGCTGAATGATAAGATGATGATTGAAAGATAATGTATTGTTTTCATAGCTCAATCTTTTTAGCTGAACATAACACAAAGATAATATAATATTTCTTAAAGGCAGAGTTTTAGGGCAAATTCGTAATAGGTATTATTTTTACGTTTCTATGTGGTCTCATTTGTCGCTAAAATGAGATTACTATAAATGGAAATCATTACATTTGCCAAAATAAAATGAACGGTATGGAATTAGATTTAGCCTATTTGTGTAAGGAGGTTCGAGAAATAGCTCGTGCTTCTGCGACATTCTTAAAAGAAGAACGCCGAAAGTTTGACCGGAACTTAGTAGAGGAAAAAAGTGCTCATAACTATGTATCTTATGTGGATAAAGAATCGGAACGACAGATCATAGAGGCTTTGTCTACTTTGCTACCCGAGGCTGGTTTTATCGCGGAGGAAGGCTCTGGAAGTTTGACCGATGAGGAATATTGTTGGGTAATTGATCCATTGGACGGTACTTCAAACTATATTCATGATATCGCGCCTTATTGCGTGAGTATCGCTTTAAGAAATCGGAAGGAGTTATTGTTAGGAGTAGTCTATGAGGTGTGTAGGGACGAGTGTTTTTATGCAGTGAAAGGTGGTAAGGCTTACTTGGATGGGAATGAGATACATGTATCGGATGTCTCAGTACTGGATAACGCTTTCATTGCGTTGGGTTTCCCTTATAACTCTGATGCTTATCGTCCGGTAGCCGCTCATTTGGTTGATAGGTTGTATGGTTTTGCGGGAGGTACCCGTTTGATGGGATCTGCCGCCGCTGAACTGTGTTATGTGGCAGCAGGACGTTTTGATGCCCGTATAGAGGCCTTTTTAGGCCCTTGGGACGTAGCTGCTGGTGCCTTGATTTTATTGCAGGCCGGAGGAAAAATATCAGATTTCAATGGAGGAGAGAACTGGGCTTCGGGTGAACAGGTAGTTGCCAGCAATGGCAAGGTTCACTCTCTTGTGTTGTCTTTGTTGCCCTAATACTAGAGTAATCCTGCGTATTCTAGTGCTTCTGTGTGTATTTAAAAGGTAAAAGAGTTTAAACTTACTTCTTATTTGCGGGGTGTTTGATCCGTTTTGATTTTCAAAACAGATGGAGGAATACAAATACCCGTAAATCCTTGTATGTGTCTAATTCAGTAAAAATCAAGACTTTTAGGATTAGAGATTTTACTTACATTTGTGGAAAATAAAAATGTTACAGAGTATGAAAAACAATCTATACGTCTTTTTTCTGTTCTTTATTACTGGACTAATGTCATGTAGCCATCACTCAGGTCTATATGAACATGCGGAAAAGATAATGTCCCAACATCCCGATAGCGTTTTAACATTGCTATCAACAATACAAGATGTAAATGATCTTTCAGAAAAGGATCGTGCTATGTACTACCTACTTTTGACAGAAGCTCAAAATAAGACTTATATCAAACCTACTTCAGATTCGTTAATTACAATAGCAGTTGAATTTTTTGATAAAACGGAAGATTGGGAAAGAAAAGCAAAAGCTTGGTATTATAGAGGGAGAATAAACCAAGACCTAGGTGATGCTCTTCATGCGCAGGATTATTATTTGAAAGCGTTACAGGATGAGAGTAAGGTAGAAGATCATGCGCTACTAGGACGAATATATAATAGCATAGGAATGTTATATACATATCAAAATGTGTATGAAAAGGCTCTTCCTTACCAAAGGAAGGCTTTAGATCGCTTTGCTTTAATGCAAGATTCTGTTGGTATATCGTATGTTTTGAGAGATATAGGGAGAACTTTTACTGCTTTAGAAAAGAATGATAGTGCAATAGCATATTATGAACAAGCTCTTCTTGTTTGTAATAATCGTAATAAGCCTTTGGTGTATGGAGAATTAGCCAGTTTGTATATAGATAAAGGAGAATATTTAAAAAGTTATAAATATATACAGAAAGTTTTGAGTTCTCCCTCAAAAAGAATTTTGTTGGATCCTACATATCTTACTTTAGGAAAACTTTTCCATAAAACAAATCAGATAGATTCTGCCTATTTTTATTTACGACTTTGTACAAATAGCCCTATTCTTAAAACACGTGCGGGTGCTTTTTACTATTTGGCGCAATTAGAATTAGAAAAAAAGCATTGGAAGTATTATGCTATCAATCAGATACAATATGAAGAATTGAGAGATTCTATTAATTTGATTAAGCAGACTGAGTCAATTCGTAAAATGGAGAGTTTATATGATTATCATCAAGCTGAATCAAAATTTTTGAAAGCGAAGATTTTGCTTGATAAAATGAAGATAAGATATTTATATATGTGTTTGTTTGGTGGAATTTGTCTGATTTGTGTTGTAATGGGGGCAATATGTGTATATTTTTCTCTGAAAAGAAAAAAGATGAAACTGTGTGAGCAACGAGAAAGACTATTTGCTCTAAAGAAGAAGAGAGACGAAGATCAAATACGTCTTGAGCATAATGAAAAGATGATCCAGTGCTTGGAAAAGCAACTGGAAGAGTCTTCCATGGCCTATACTGAAAAAGATAAAGAACTTATGGCTTTGCAAAAATTAAAATTAGAAGCTGAAAATCAGACTTTAAAATGCGTTAAAACGGAAAAGCAGCTTCTGATTGAGGAATTTTGTATGTCGGATATTTATTATAGATTCCACCTTAAAGAAGAATGGAGGCCTAAAGAAGAGGATTGGGATGAGTTGTTTAAGGCTATAGATAATACATATGACAATTTTACTCATCGTTTAATGGGTGTCGCTCCTAGATTAACGATGACAGAATTGCGGGTTAGCTGTTTAATTAAAGCAAATGTTCCTCCTGTTACTATTGCTATGTTGATTGTGACAACTCCAACTAATGTTTCAATGATAAGGAAACGATTATATGATAAAATTCACTCAGAGAAAGGTTCTTCTGAGAAGTTTGATAAGTTTATACGTGACTTTTAATAGGATTGTGCATAATTTGTGCAATTAGTAATGCCTTGCTTTTTAACTAATCATGCTATGTTTGTTTCACAATTAATACACATTTGTTATGAGAAATGCATTTAAATTTGCTGTTTTAGCAGTTATGTTGTTTTTAGTTCAGTTTTCTTTTGCGGATACTATCCCTACAGAAGGACAATGGAATGAGGAGGATTATTATCGTTCCGTTAACACAAACCGTCCTCCAGTTGCATCAATCGAAGGAGACATCCTTTCCTTGAGCTTTGAAGATGATTTATCAAACTTGACCGTATGTGTCATGAATGATAAAGGAGTGAAAGTCTATGAAGATGTTGTTTCTTCAGAGGCAGGTGGAACTTATTCTTTCTCTTTAGCGGGAGAAGCAAATGGCCAGTATCAGGTTGTGTTGTTACATCGATTGGGACACTTGACCGGTAGCTTTACCTTGGAATAAAAAATTAAGAGGTTTTGTAAGAAGAAAGAGCTGTTAAGCTTCTCGGTAAAATAGGAAGCACAGCTCTTTTTTATTTGGACAACTGTACCATATACGAGTCTTTACTTGAAAACGTATCTATGTACATGTTTTACCACTAAACGTATCATTAATCAGCCGGGAGCCATTCTGTTTATTGTATATTTCTTGAAAATAGGCTTCATTGTAGCCTGCTTTACTATCCATAGAAATAGCGATTAGTATTAATAGAAATTCAAAATACTATGGATACTAATCGGAGTTTGGATAGATACGATTTTATTGTATGTTGATTATTAGGTGTATAGGTAATAGTTTGGAAATATTAGACTTATTGTGCTTTTTAAGAGATCAAATTTGGTGTGGTTGGGCTATTTTTATTTCCAAATGGTGTTATTTCATGACTATATTATAACTTGAAAAATTCATAGTTATGAAATTCACAACTCATAACTATGTTTTGAAAAAAACATAACTATGAAATTTTATAGGATTTAGCTGTTAAAATCAATATGGATTTCCCCCTTGTCTAAGAAATGACAGGACAATACTATTATATATGCCGTTTATTCTGTATTTTTGCCAGAAAAATTAGCAGACATGGCTGAAAGCAAAGTTGAACACCTATTGGATAGCATTCATTTTCCGGAAGACTTGAGACATTTGTCACAGGATAAGTTGGAGCAGGTATGTGCCGATTTGCGTCAATATATTATCGATGTTTTGTCTGAGAATCCCGGCCACCTAGGTGCAAGCCTTGGTACGGTAGAGCTGACAGTCGCCCTTCATTATGTATTCAATACCCCCTATGACCGTATTGTCTGGGATGTCGGGCATCAAGCTTACGGACATAAAATACTTACAGGAAGGAAAGATATTTTCCATACGCTCCGTAAGTTTAAAGGAATTAGTGGCTTCCCTAATCCTGCGGAAAGTGAGTATGACGCTTTTATCGCCGGACACGCCTCAAATTCAATCTCTGCGGCGATGGGTATGTCGGTAGCCTCGGCCTTGAAGAAGGAACTGGATCGCCATGTGATCGCCGTGATCGGGGATGGCGCTATGACCGGAGGACTCGCCTTCGAGGGGTTGAATAATGCGTCTGCCAACCCTAATAATTTGTTGATTATCCTGAATGATAACGATATGGCGATAGATCATAGCGTAGGTGGTCTTAGCCAGTATTTAGTGGATATAACGACGAGTCAAGCCTATAATAAAATGAGATACGATGTGTATCGAGGCTTAAAGAAGATCAAGCTCATCAATAACGATCGCAGGGAAAACATCTTACGTTTTAACAATAGCCTTAAAGCATTGCTTACCCAGCAACATAATTTATTTGAAGGCTTCAGCATCCGTTACTTTGGTCCGGTGGATGGGCATGATGTAAATTATCTGGTGAAGGTATTGAATGATATAAAAGATATGCAAGGCCCTAAGCTGTTGCACATCAAAACGAAAAAAGGAAAAGGCTTTAAACCTGCGGAAGAGTCCGCTACGGAATGGCATGCTCCCGGAAAGTTCAATAAGGAAACCGGCCAGCGTATTATCGTTCGTAAATTAGATGAGCCTCAATTATATCAAGACGTATTCGGTCATACATTGGTAGAGCTTGCGGAGAATGATGAACGTATTGTAGGCGTAACTCCGGCTATGCCTTCCGGTTGCTCGATGACTTATATGATGAAAGCCTTCCCGGATCGTGCGTTTGACGTGGGAATTGCGGAAGGACATTCCGTAACTTTCTCTGCTGGATTAGCTAAGGAGGGAATGATACCTTTCTGCAACGTGTATTCCTCGTTTATGCAGCGTGCGTATGATATGGTTATCCATGATGTAGCTTTGCAAAAACTACATATGGTGATCTGTCTGGATCGTGCGGGATTAGTGGGAGAGGATGGAGCTACACATCATGGCGTGTTTGATTTAGCATATCTTCGTCCGATACCGAATTTGGTAATCGCTTCCCCATTGAATGAGTTGGATTTACGGAATTTGATGTATACAGGCTATGCCGCTTTTGATGGCCCGTTCGTAATCCGTTACCCTAGAGGTAAGGGGGAGATGAAAGATTGGCGTAACGAGATGCAAGTATTGCCTATTGGAAAAGGAAAAAAGTTGCGTGACGGGGATGATATCGCCGTACTTTCTATCGGACCGATCGGAAACGAGGTGATCAAAGCCATCGAGATGGTGAAAGAAGAGAGGGTATCGATAGCCCATTACGATATGATCTACTTGAAACCGTTGGATGAGGAGCTGTTGCATGAGATCGGGCAGAAATATAACCGTATTATTACGGTAGAGAATGGAGTGATAAAAGGAGGTTTTGGTAGCGCTGTCCTTGAGTTTATGGCAGACAATGGCTATACGCCTCATGTAAAGCGTATCGGAGTGCCGGATGCGTTTATCGAGCATGGTTCTATACCGGAACTGTATCAATTATGTGGTATGGATGCCGAGAGTATCGCGAAACAGTTGAAAAAGGAGAATTGATTATTGTCAATTAATAAAATATGAAAATTGTCATAGCCGGTGCGGGAGAAGTAGGTACACATTTAGCGAAAATGTTATCTCAAGAGAATCAGGACATCATTTTGATGGATCCGAATGAGGAACGGCTGAATTTCTCAAAATCTAGCATGGAGATTCTCCCTATGGTCGGGAATCCGACCTCGCTTAGAGATTTGGAGGAGGCGGGGATCAAGAAAGCGGACTTGTTCGTAAGTGTTACTCCCGAGGAGACTACCAATGTAACGGCTTGTATGTTGGCTCATAATCTAGGAGCGCATCGTACGTTGGCCCGAATCAATAATTACGAATATTTATTGCCTAAAAATAAAGAGCTGTTCGAGAAACTGGGAATCAACTCGATGATTTACCCTGAGATGTTGGCGGCTAAGGAGATCGTGACAGCTGTACGCCGTCCGTGGACACGCCAATATTGGGAGCTGTTTGGTGGAGCTTTAATTCTGATAGGTGTTAAAGTTCGGGATAATTCCCGTTTGGTGAACCGGGTATTGGCCGAATTGCTAAATGAGCAGAAGCTATATCATATCGTCGCTATTAAGCGAAAGAACGAGACGATAATCCCCCGTGGTACGGACCGGATAGAGTCTGGTGACATCGTGTTCTTTACGACGACCCGATCTCATATAGAGGATGTGCGCTTACTGGCCGGGAAGAAAGATCCGGAAGTAAAGAAGGTTATTATTATGGGAGGAAGCCGTATCGCTATCCGTGCTTGCCAATATTTACCTAATAACATCCGGGTAAAAGTAATTGAGGCTAATAAAGAGAAAAGTCATCGAATCGCTGAGGTAGTGCCTAGTAATGTCTTGATTATAAACGGAGACGGCCGTGATACTGATTTGTTGATGCAAGAAGGCATCAAGGATGCGCAGACTTTTATAGCTTTGACGGAAAATTCCAGCACGAATATATTGGCATGTCTGGCCGCTAAGCGTTTAGGTGTGTTTAAGACAATCGCTAAGATTGAGAATATCGATTATATCCAATTGGCGGAAAGTATGGACATCGGTTCGGTTATCAACAAAAAGCTGATAGCGGCCAGCCATATCTATCAATTTCTTTTGGATGCGGATGTCTCTAACGTGAAATGTTTGACCTTTGCGAATGCGGATGTGGCGGAGTTGGTGGCTCGCCCGGATTCAAAGATTACCAAGAAACAAGTCAAGGATCTCCGTCTGCCGAAAGATATGACTCTCGGTGGGTTGATTCGTGACGGTGAACCTATGATGATCAAGGGTGATACTCAGATACAGGCATACGATCATGTTGTCGTATTCTGCTTGGATACGGCTATGCGTAAGCTGGAGGACTACTTTAACTAGTTGATAGTTATGTTGAACGTACGTTTTATAGTGAAGATGCTAGGGGTGATGTTCATCCTTGAGACTTTTTTTATGCTGGCTGCTACCGTCGTAGCCTTCCTTTATCGGGGGAGTGATGTATATCCGCTTCTTATTTCAAGCGGAATCTTATTCGGGACCGGTTTTTTGTTCTACTCTATGGGCTTTAAGGCGAATGAACACTCGGCCGGCCGGCGGGAAGGAATGTTGATCGTGACATTGACATGGATTTTATTCTCTTTATTTGGAATGTTACCATTCTATATAGGAGGATATATAGATAATGTGACCGATGCCTTTTTCGAGACCATGTCCGGATTTACGACTACAGGCTCTACTATTTTAACGAATATAGAAGCGTTGCCTAAAGGTATCTTATTCTGGCGGAGTCTTACACAGTGGCAGGGAGGTATCGGTATGGTCGTATTCACCGTGGCTTTGATGCCTATTTTCGGGGGTGGTGCCTCGCAGATGTTTGATGCCGAAACGCCCGGTATAACCCATGAACGTTTTCGTCCTCGTATTACGCAAGTCGCTAAACGCCTGTGGGGGGTGTATGTTTTTCTGACACTTTTTTTAGTCGGCCTTTTATGGGCTGGTCCGATGAATTTGTATGATGCGGTAAATCATGCGTTCACGGCTATATCTACTGGTGGATATTCAACCAAAAACGCAAGTATCGCTTATTGGAATTCCTCTTATATAGAGTATGTAATAACTATTTTCATGTTTATCGGAGCTACCAATATGACATTGGTTTATTTCTGTTTTAATGGAAATGTGAAGAAATTGATTAAAGATGAGGAGTTTCGCTGGTTTTTCTTTTTTGTTTTAGGCGCTATTATCGTTGTCATGGTGTGGATCTTGTACCTTGGATTCGCCTCGGATGTAGAGAATGCGTTCCGTAAGGCGGCTTTCCAAGTGGTGACCTTGGTTTCTACCTGTGGATTCGCTACGGATGACTATATTCCTTGGGGACCGTTTTTCTGGTTTATCGCATTGATCTTGATGTTTATTTGTGGATGCGCCGGATCTACTTGCGGTGGCTTGAAGATGGGACGCTTCGTTATTTTAACGAAGAATCTCTCCAATGAATTTAAGAAACAGACACATCCCCATGCGGTGATTCCAGTACGAATGAACGGGCATGTCGTATCTGGTGATATCGTACATCGTGTGTTAGCTTTTGTGTTCGCTTATATTACGTTAATCGTGGTGAGCTGTTTGGCTTTATCTTTGGATGGGATGGGATTTTCGGAGGCGATTGGTGCCGCTGTTTCTGCTATAAGTAACGTAGGGCCCGGCTTGGGAACGCTTGGTCCGGTAAGTAATTTTGCGGATGTTCCCACGGTGTCGAAATGGTTTCTGTCTTTTTTGATGTTAACAGGGCGTCTGGAGATATTTACGGTATTAACGATATTAGTCCCCGGTTTTTGGAAACAGTAAAATTATTGAAAATGAAAAGTATACAGGTCATTGCTAGTCTGCTGTGTGGTATTCTGTATTGTGGGATTTCTTTAAATGCCCAGAATGTATTGAAAGCAACAGGTTGGATGCCAGAGCACACATTTACTTCCGGAATAGAAGGTCCGGCTGTAGATAGCGAAGGAAATTTATATGCCGTAAATTATAAGAAAGAAGGGACGATCGGTATTGTACGCCCAGATGGTAGCCATGGCTGTTTTCTCGTTTTGCCGGAAGGATCTACCGGGAATAGTATCCGCTTCGGGAAAGACGGAAATATGTACGTGGCGGATTATACAGGGCATAATATCTTAAAAGTGGATATGAAATCTAAGAAGATCAGTGTATTCGCTCATGAGCCAAAGATGAATCAACCAAACGATATTGTATTTGCCTCCAATGGAAATATCTATGCGAGTGACCCGGATTGGCCGAATCAAAAAGGCCAACTTTGGTTGATTACCCCGGATGCGAAAGTCTCCTTATTGGAGACGAATATGGGAACGACTAATGGCATCGCTGTGAGTGAGGATGGTAAACGCTTGTACATTAATGAATCTGCTCAATTAAAAGTCTGGGTATATGATATATGCCCGGATGGTACTTTAAGGAATAAACGTCTATTTCATACTTTTGAGGGGTACGGTATGGATGGTATGAAGTGTGACGAGAAAGGAAATCTTTATATTTGCCGTTATGATAAGGGTACTATAGCTTTGTTAAATCCGCAAGGAGATTTAGTTGAAGAGATTCAATTGACAGGAAAGCAGCCGTCTAACTTAACATTTGGAGGACCTGATCATCGTCAATGTTATGTGACATTGCAGGATCGGGGTTGTTTTGAAACCTTTAAGGTTCCTTATCCGGGAAAAGAATGGTAACCCGATATACGTTTTTGATTAATTTTGCGTTATAATAGGTACGGAATATTAAAAAGATATATAGATGATAGAATATATAAAGGGTGAAATCGTGGAACTTACACCTACACGTATGATTTTGGAGTGTGGTGGTATAGGCTACGAGCTGAATATATCCTTGAATACATATAGTGCGTTTGGGAACAAGACTACCGGAAAAATATATATATATGAGGTAATCCGGGAAGATGCTCATTTACTATTTGGCTTTGCCGAGAAAATCGAAAGGGAGTTGTTCCTTTTGCTTACTTCCGTTTCTGGAGTGGGACCGAATACCGCACGCATGATCCTTTCTTCTCTACCGCCATCCGAATTGGTTCAAGTGATCGGTTCGAAGAATGAGGCCGCATTGACTGCCGTGAAAGGGATTGGTTTGAAGACGGCCCAGCGTATCTTGGTAGATTTGAAAAATAAGGTGAAACCTATGGAGAGTATGGCCGGAAACTTGCCGGAGGCATCAGTCTCTAATGGAGCGGTAACCGAGGAGGCCGTAGCCGCATTGGTTATGTTAGGTTTCCAGAAAGCGGCTTCGCAAAAAGCGGTATCCGCTATTTTGAAAGGCTCGCCCACTTTAGCTGTGGAACAAGTAATTAAAACTGCGCTTAGAATGCTTTGATAATTGACAATTGAGGATTAACGATTAACAATTGACAATTAAATGAGAAAATGAGAAAACGAATACTGAAATATTCCATATGGATCGTTGTATTATTGTTTGGTGTCGGCTTGTATTCGCTGAATGCTGATTACCTTGCGTATACATCATCTTTGCCGGAATTGGAGTTGCTGGAAGCTCCGGAGGATACGATTCCTCCCCGTTATCCGGTAGCTAAAACTACACCGGAGGAATATCAAGATATCGTGAAACAATCACCTGCCGATTTGCGTGATCCGGAGAATGTCAAGACTACGATTGAGTATGATTTAAAGACGAATACGTATATTGTCCGTACGAAATTAGGCGATATGGAGATTGGTACGCCGATGAGTTTAACCCCAGCGGAATACCAAGATTATTCTATGCAACAATCACTTCGTTCCTATTTCCGCCAAAAGAACGAGGAAGAATTCCAAAAAGCTACGAATAAACAGTTTAACTTAACCGATATGCAGTTTAATATCGGTGCGGCGGAACGTATTTTCGGCCCCGGTGGAGTACGTGTAAGAACACAAGGTTCGGCCGAGATCACGATGGGATTGAAGACGAATAAGAATAATGATCCTTCTCTTCCGGAGCGTTCCCGTAAACGTACTTTCTTCAATTTTGACGAGAGTGTGCAGTTAAATGTACAAGCCTCGGTGGGTAGCAAGGTGAATTTCGGAATGAATTACAATACCGAGACCTCTTTTGATTTCGATTCCAAGAAATTGAAGTTGGCGTATACGGGCGAGGAGGATGAGATTATCAAATCGTTGGAAGCCGGTAACGTGAGCATGAATACCAGCAACTCCTTGATTAATGGAGGTGCGGCTTTATTTGGTATGAAAGCGGATTTACAATTTGGTAAGTTGCGAGTGAACGCCTTGTTTGCCCAGCAGGAATCTGAATCCAAGACGGTTAGCTCAAAAGGGGGCGTGCAGACGAAGCCCTTCGAGATCAAGGTGGATGAATACGACGAGAACCGTCACTTCTTCTTGGGCCATTATTTCTATGATAACTACGATAAGTTTATGGAGTCTTTGCCTACCGTCACCTCCGGTATCGAGATCTCTAAGATAGAAGTGTGGGTGACCAATAAACGAGGTAATTATGACCAGTCCCGCAATATCGTAGCTTTCACTGATTTGGGAGAAAATGAATCTCGTAATATCGGTAATACAGCCTTGGTAATGCCTTCCGGAACGGATAGGCGTCCGAATAATTCCGCAAACAATTTATATACGACTTTAACCACTCAATTTACGGGTGCCCGTAAGATTAATATGGTGAATGATGCTTTGAAAGGTGCCATGGAGGGAGGACGGGATTTTGAGAAAATCGAGAGTGCCCGTTTGCTAGAGTCGTCTGAGTATACATTAAACAAGAAATTGGGTTATATTTCTTTGAGGACTCAGTTACAGGCTGATGAGGTATTGGGTGTCGCTTTTAGTTTTATCTATAATGGCAAGACCTATCAAGTCGGTGAGTTCTCTACGGATAATAAAGAGAATACGAGTGACTGTATTTATGTGAAGTTGCTAAAGGGCATCACGATGTCGCCTGATATGATGTTCTGGGACTTGATGATGAAGAACGTATACTCATTGGGTGCTTATTCGGTGCAGAAAGAGAAGTTTAAGTTGAACGTTACCTACCAGAGCGATTCTACCGGTACGTATGTAAACTATCTTCCGGAAGGTAATTGTGCGAATCAAATCTTGATTCGGGTATTAGGGCTGGATCGCTTGGATACCTATGACAATCCGAATCCGGATGGCTTCTTCGATTTTATTGACGGTTATACGATACAGGCGGAGACCGGTAAGATTATATTCCCTTGTGTACAACCTTTCGGCTCGAAATTACGGGAAAAGGTAGGTAATGCCTATGCCAGTAAATATGTATTCCAAGAGTTGTATGACTCGACATTAACTGTTGCTCGCCAGATCGCCGAGAAAAATAAATTCCTTTTAAGTGGTGAGTATAAAGCCTCGTCGGGTTCGGAGATCGACTTGGGAGCTACTAACGTGGCCCGTGGGTCTGTACGTGTCACGGCAGGAGGAGCTACACTGACAGAGAATGTGGATTATACGGTAGATTACAGTTTAGGACGTGTGACGATCTTGAATGAGAGCATCATATCTAGTGGAACACCCGTTAGCGTATCTCTGGAGAACCAGTCTACTTTTAATATGCAGCGAAAGACGATGATCGGGTTAGACTTGAATTACCAGTTCAATAAGGACTTCATGGTCGGTGCCACGGTTATGCATATGTCGGAAATGCCTCTTACGGTAAAAACCACTTTGGGAGATGAGTCTATAAAGAATACTTTATGGGGCTTGAATACCTCTTATAAAGCAGAGAGCCAGTGGTTGACAAACGTATTTGATAAGTTACCCTTGTTGACATTGACCAAACCTAGCCAAATCTCATTCAATGCGGAATTCGCTCATTTAATAGCGGGACATTATGAGAATCAATATACGGGTGGTTACTCTTATTTGGATGACTTCGAGTCTACACAAAGTGGTATGGATCTTTTGAACCCGTATGCTTGGAACTTGGCGAGTACCCCCTATGAAGATTCGAATCCTAAATTTCCGGAAGCGGAGAAGGTGAACGATATCGCTTATGGTAAAAACAGAGCTTTGTTGGCTTGGTATACGGTAGACGGAATCTTCACACGTAAGAGTTCCTCTTCCCGCCCTCGACATCTTACGAATGATGATTTATCGAATCATTACACCCGTGGAGTCAGTTATAAAGAGATCTTCCCGAATAAAGAGTTGGGAACCAATGATAATACGACTTTGCCTGTATTAAACCTCGCTTTTTACCCGAATGAGCGTGGTCCGTATAACCTAGATGCGGAAAATGTAAACTCGGACGGTACGTTGGGTAATCCGGAAAAACGTTGGGGCGGTGTAATGCGTAAGATCGAGCCTAGCGATTTGGAATCTGCCAATTATGAATATATCGAATTCTGGCTTTTAGACCCGTATCTTGAGGACGAGACAGCCGAAGGTGGTGACCTATACTTTAACTTGGGTGAGATTTCCGAGGATATTTTGAAAGATGAGCGGAAATTCTTTGAGAATGGCATGCCTGTGGACGGTGATATGTCGAAAGTTGATACGACTGTTTGGGGTAAGGTTCCTCGCACGCAAAGTACGGGATATGCGTTTGATGCCCAAAATCGTGAGTTGCAAGATGTCGGTTTGAACGGTCTTTCTACGGAGGAAGAGCAGACTTTCCCTACGTATGCGGATTATTTGAATAAATTGAGGGCGAAACTATCCGGTGAGACCATCTCTAAGATGATGGATGATCCATTTTCTCCTTTTAACGATCCTGCCGGGGATAATTATCATTATTTCCGTGGGGATGATTACGATGCTAAGGAGTTGGATATTTTATCTCGCTATAAACGATATAACGGTACAGAGGGAAACTCACAAGAATCCGATCAAAGATATGCTACAGCCGGAAAGAGTACACCGGATGTGGAAGATATCAATGGCGATAATACGTTGAATGAGACAGAGAAATATTTTGAGTACAAGATCTCTCTCCGTCCAAAAGATTTGCAGGTCGGTGTAAATAACATCGTCGATGAGCGTACTCCGGAAGTAACCTTGATGAATGGTGATAAGGAGAAAGTAAAATGGTATCTATTTAAGATTCCTATTAAAGATTATGAGAAGAGGGTTGGAGCGATCCGGGATTTCAAGACTGTCCGTTTCATGCGTATGTATATGACAGGATTCCGTAAGTCTACGGTTCTGCGTTTTGGTACCTTGGAACTGGTCCGTGGTGATTGGCGTACTTATACGCAGGATTTGTCAAATCCTCTTGTTCCGCCAAAGTCTGATGGACAGATAGTCGTATCTTCTGTGAATATAGAGGAGAACGGGCAGCGTCAGCCGGTCAACTATGTGTTGCCTCCGGGTATTAGCCGTATGTTCGATTCCAGCCAGCCTCAGTTGCTTCAACAGAACGAGCAGGCATTGTCTATGAAGATAACGGATTTATCTCCTGCGGATGCACGTGCGGTTTATAAATCTACCGCTTATGACCTTCGCCGGTATAAACGATTACAAATGTTCGCTCATGCGGAAGCGCCGATTGATGAGAGCAAGACTTTGTCGAATGGTGATTTCTCTGTATTTATTCGTTTAGGTTCTGACTATAAGAATAATTATTATGAGTATGAGGTACCTTTGGATCTGACTCCCCATAGTACTATTCTTTATAATACGAACAATAGCGCGGATCAAGAAAAAGTATGGCCTTTAAATAATACCTTGAATTTTAAATTGGAGACGCTGACCGACTTGAAGTTGGAGCGAAATAAATTGAAACGTCAAGGACAGGGAAATATAAGCTACCAAAAGGTTTATTCGAAAAATGATCCGGATAATACGCGTAATAAAATCAGTATCATCGGTAACCCTAGCTTAGCGGAGGTGAAAGTGATCATGATCGGCGTACGTAATAATACGGGTGATATCAAGAGCGGTGAGGTCTGGGTAAACGAACTTCGTATGACCGATTTCGATGAGAAAGGTGGTTGGGCCGCTAATGCGAATCTGAACGTCGCTTTATCCGATTTGGGTACGGTCAATGTAAGTGGACGAATGGAAACCGCCGGCTTTGGTGCGTTGGATCAGTCGCTGGCCGAACGTCGGATGGATGATTATTCGCAATATAGTGTGGCGACCTCGATTGAGTTGGGTAAGTTGTTCCCTGAGAAAGCAAAGGTTAGCATACCTTTTTACTATGCTTATTCGAAAGAGACTACAACTCCTGAGTATGATCCGTTGAATGAGGATATTAAGCTTTCGGACGCTTTGGATGCGGTAGAGACCCAAGCCGAGAAAGACTCTATCAAGAGTTATTCTTTGGACCAGACCACGATTAAGAGCGTCTCTTTCAATAACGTAAAGGTGGATATCCGTAGTAAGAATCCGATGCCGTATGATCCGGCTAACTTCTCGTTAGGTTACTCTTATAGCCAGAACAGTAAGAAGAATCCGGAGACCGAATATGAGACAACCAAGGATTACCGGGGTAATTTCGCTTATAATTATACGCCTTACGTGAAACCGTTCCGACCCTTCGAGAAGCTGAAGAAGAATAATGGATATACAAAATATATCAAGCAATTCGGACTGAATTACGTCCCGTCGAATATTAGTTTCCAGACGGCGATGATGCGGAATTACTATGAGATTAAGCTAAGGGATTTGACAAGTTCTACGGATGGAGGTAACCAGTTGCTCTCATTCAGTCACAATTTCTTGTGGGACCGTGCCTTCAGTTTGCGTTGGGACTTTACGAATAATCTGAGCATGACGTTTACTTCCGGTACGAATGCCCGCATCGAGGAACCGAATGTTCAAGTGAATAAGAAATTGAATCCGGATGATTATCAGGTATGGAAGGATTCCGTGAAGCAAAGTATCCGTGATTTGGGTACTCCTTTGAAATATGACCAAACGTTTAATGTCACTTGGAATATGCCATTGCAATTCATACCGGCATTAGACTGGGTAAATAGTTCATTGACTTATAATGCCACGTACAACTGGGATCGTGGAGCCAATGTCGCTAGTATTGAGTTGGAACAGGGTAATATAATAAAGAACCAACGTCAATTTGACTGGCAGGGTAGTTTCAATTTGCAGTCATTGTACAATAAGAATAAATATCTGAAGAAGATCAACCAGAAATTTATGGCCTCTTCCCGGGTAAGCGCTCGTCAACCGGAGAAAAAGAAGAAAGAGGTGAAACTAGAGAAAGAGATCCAATTGAGCCCGGATAGTGGAACGATCGTGCAGCATGGAATGTTTACGAAGAAGGTTCGTATCACGGCACGTGGAGCGGACGGGAAGGTCTATTCAATTAAATACAAGCCGATCAATTACGCCCAAGTCATGATCTTGAATAAGGATACGGCCCGTTTGAAGCTGACAATCGTGCCCGGTCCTCAGCCTTTGGAAGGAACCTTGACGAAAGTCGCTGAGTATAGTAGCCGTTTCTTGATGATGGTACGTCGGGTAAACATACAATATTCGTTGATAGACGGTATGATGTTGAGTGGTTACGCTCCGGAGGTTGGCGATATGTTCGGACAACGGCGTACAGGAACTTTGGCTCCGGGACTCGGTTTTGCTTTTGGAGCGGTAAGAAGGAGCTTTATCGACGAGGCGGACGAGCGGGGCTGGCTGGTAAAGAATGAGAATATGACGACTCCCGCCATGATCAATAGCGCGAAGAATCTTACGATTCGTGCGAATCTAGAACCTATAGCCGGCTTGAAGATTGATTTGAACGCAAACCGGGTAGATACCCGTAGTACCGATATCTATTATATGCAAGACGGTATGCCCGAGCAGATGGGAGGTAGCTTCACGATGACTACGATTGCCTTGGGGAGCGCTTTCGGCGGCAGCGGAAACGCTAATAACGGTTATTCCTCGAAAGCGTTCGATAAATTTATCGCTCATCGTAGCGTGATCGCCCAGCGTTTGATGGATACCTATTCCGGTACGGTTTATCCGAGCTCCGGTTTTATGGCGGGGCATGCTTTAGCGGGAAAACCTTATGATCCAGCCGTAGGGGGAGGCGTAAGCCTGAATTCCATGGAGGTATTGGTACCTGCTTTCTTGGCGGCTTATACGGGTAAGGACCCGAATAAGGTAGGCTTGTCAGCCTTCCCGTCTGTTAAGAGCCTGCTACCGAACTGGCGTGTTACGTATGATGGCTTGATCCGTATACCGGTTATCCGCAAATACTTTAAGAGTATGATGTTAAGTCATCAATATCGTTGTTCCTATAGCGTAGGTGCGTTTTCCTCCTTCTTGGATTGGGTAGATGCCGGGCAGGATGGTTTGGGATATATCCGCGATATCCAGACAGGTAATCCTACGCCGTCGTCTCCTTATGATATAGCGGCCGTGAGTATCACGGAAGGATTCAGCCCGTTGTTTGGTGTGGACGCTACTTTATTGAATAATATAACAGGTAAATTTGAGTTGCGCAAGACTCGTAACTTAAGCTTGAATATTTCCTCTTACCAATTGGTGGAAGCGCTTTCCAACGAATTCGTGATAGGAGTAGGATATAAGTTGACTGAGTTTAACAAGGTGTTGAAAATGAAAAAGACACGCGACTTCAGTAATGATCTTACGATCCGCTTAGATTTCTCTTACCGTAAAATGCAATCGTTGATCCGTAAGATTGAGGATCAGTTTACGCAGGCTACCAGCGGGAATATCGCCAAGACCATCCAGTTCTCCGCGGATTACGGGTTAAGTCGTGCCTTGACATTGAGAGCGTTCTATGATTTACAGATCAATGAGCCGATCGTGTCCACATCTTCTTACCCGACATCGAACTCGAACTATGGTATTAGTTTACGGTTCTCCTTAGCGCAATAAAAAGAGTATAGTCTATTTACAGGACTTCTTGGTCTGTTTTTAAATACCTGTCTAGCGGTATGGAATAAACCTTTATATTTGTGCGAAATATAATTTGGATATGAAGAATACTTACAAATTGATATTATTTCTTCTCTTGATAACCCATGCCTCTTTCGGCCAAGACGTGAAAGGGTATATTAAGGATGCGGAGAGCAAGGAAGCTTTAGCCGGGGTAAACGTTTTTTATAAGGACAAAGGGGGTACGAGAGGAACTGTGTCTGATATAAACGGTTATTATGAGCTGAAAGTGACGGATGGCGACGCTGTATTGACTTTTAGCTATCTGGGATATGAAACGTTGAGCGTTCCCGTGAAAGTAGATCCGGGAGAGTTCTTGACGCATGACGTATCCTTGCGAACAAACTCAAACATGATGGACGAGGTCGTCGTGAGCGTCGGGCGTTATGAGCAAAAGCTAAGCGATATTACCGTCTCTATGGAATTACTGAAAGCGAAAGATATCACTCGTCAGTCTCCGAAAGATTTAACGGACGTATTGAAGAATATCTCCGGTGTGGACGTGACGGACCGGCAACCTTCCGTACGCGGTGGTACGGGATGGACCTATGGCGTGGGTAGCCGTTGCTTGATTCTGGTGGACGGAATGTCGGTGCTAACTCCGGGTTCCGGCGAGATAAACTGGAATATGATCCCGATGGAGAACGTCGATCAAGTAGAGGTACTGAAAGGGGCCTCTTCCGTATTATATGGCTCTTCTGCCTTGAATGGTTTGATTCACGTGAAAACGAAACGCCCCGGATTGGATCCGGTAACACAGGTGAACGTACAAGGAGGTCTGTATGGAAAGCCACGCCAAGACGGGACGCCTTTATATGGAGGCTTGGATCTCTCTCATTCCCGTAGGATCAAGAATTTTGATTTGACAGTGGGGGCTAATACATTCTTGGACGACGGGTATCGGCAGGATAATTACAACCGCCGTGTCCGGGTCGGTGGGAATCTTACGTATCACGATCCCCGGGTACAAGGGTTGAACTATGGCGTGAACGTGAATTATTTGTATAACGATTATACCGGTTTCTTTATCTGGCGTTCTCCGGAGGAGCCCTATATTCAATCTCCGCTGGCGAATATGGGACGCCGTGAGAATACATTTTATATAGATCCCTTCTTGAATTATACGAATTCGGAAAAAGGGACGACTCATCGTTTCAAGGGGCGTTTCTTCCATCGGGGAAGCCGTATCATCACGCATACTACGGATAAGTCTCTTTTTGACATAACGAATAATATGGGTTTTGATATCTCATCCGTCCCGGAGATTATCAATATAGCGCAAAACTGGCAAACTGAGTTGTTGCCGACCTTCTTACCGTATTTACCGGAGGTGATGAACGGGAAGGTGAGCGGATTGATGGCTGAATTGGGCAAGCTGGGAAATCATTTTTTCCCGACAGCTACCTCGGCGGATTATATGGACTTGATTTCTTGGGTGATGGGACGTACTCCGCTACCCGATAAGAATAACGTAGGGGCTTGGTTGGTAGATGCCATGAAACCGATGGAGAAAAAAGCGCCGGAGGCTACGGATCATACCTATTCCTATAATCTGGATTACCAATTCAGCAAGAAGTTCGAACATTCACAACTCACGGTTGGAGGTACTTATGAGCGTATTCATGCGGATTCGAAAGTGACCGGGCAGCATAGTAGCGATAATGTGGCTACCTTCCTGCAATATGATCATAAGTTTATCGATCGTTTGAACGTCTCGGTCGGTGTTCGTCTGGAGTATTACCGGGTCGATGATTTCTACCGGGAAGCGGAGACGAAGATTTTCGGGGCGAAGGTTCCGGTAAAACCTGTTTTCCGTGGAGGCTTGAATTATGAATTGGGTGAGTATAGTTTTATCCGGGCATCTTTCGGACAGGGATACCGTTATCCATCCGTTACGGAGAAGTTTATCCTGAAGGATATCGGAGGTGTGGGAGCTTTCCCGAACGCTGAATTGAAAGCGGAGCAAGGTTATAATGCCGAACTTGGTTTCAAGCAAGGCTATAAGTTCGGCAATTTGAAGGGCTTTATCGATGTGGCCGGCTTTTATACCCGTTACAAGGATATGATCGAGTTCCGTTTCGGCCTGTTTAATAATAAGACCTTCGATTATATCGATGGGCTTTCCAAGTTGTTCAATGCGTTCTCTAGCGGCGACGGCTTAGGAATCGGCGCTCAGTTCACGAACGTAGGCCGGGCGGAGATTTATGGGGTAGACTTGTCTACCTCGGGTGTGTATGAGTTTAACCGTGATACTCGTCTGGCATATACTTTGGGGTATGTTTATACGAATCCGATCGATATGGACGTGGATTCACGGAACGCGGAGGAGGAAGCGAATGATGACTTAATGGCGATGCGTTCGAAATCGAATGACAGCAAGTATTTAAAATATCGCCAGAAACATTCCGTAAAGGGGGTATTTGATCTGGAATGGAAACAGTTTAATATCGGAACGAATATGTCATGGAAAAGCAAGACATTGGCGGTCGATTATTTTATGGTTGATGAGCGTACGAAAGCGGAGCTTAACCTGATGGATTATATGCGCTCGATGCTATTCGGAAACTTACATGATTATTGGGCAGAGAACAATAAAGGATATTTCGTCATGGATATGCGTGTCGGGATGAAAGTGACGAAGAATATCCATGTACAAGGACTGGTGAACAACCTCTTAAACAAGCGCTATAGCGCCCGCCCGATGGATGTCGGCGCACCCCGGACTTTCATTCTGCAAGTAGGAGCCAATTTCTAACAAATTACCTAGTTGTAGAGACGGAGCACGCTCCGTCTCTACAACATGTGATAGTTTTTCAATTCGCTTCGTAAACGAATCGCTTGATTGTTCGTCACCTTATCCATTAGTTTCCAGAATCTTTCGCTATGGTTCATCTCTATCGTATGGCAAAGCTCATGCAATAATACATAATCCACCAAATGCCAAGGAAGAAGCATTAATGATTGCGAGAGGTTAATGCTCTTCTTCATTGTACAACTTCCCCAATGCGTTTTGCTATTATTGATTTTCACCCCGGTCAACATAAATCCATGTTGCCTAGCCAATAGCGTGATACGTTCCGGCAACAACCGTTTCGCCTCGTGGCGGAGCGCCTTCTCCAGCATGGATTTCAATAAGGATTGCACCTCTTCCTCCTCGAAACGAGTCTCATTCGGACAAGCGATATGCAGTACCCCATCCTCCAATCTCATGTAGAAATTACTTCGCTCGGTGCGGAAGATATGCAAGCGGAATGTCGTAGCCTGTAACTCCGATCTTTCGTCGAGCAGGGGCCGGGCCGGATGCTTCTGGAGCGCTTTTACCAGCCGGGCCTTGTTCTCCATGATAAAAGCGATCATACGTTTCTCGTCTCCCCCGGGTGGCATCGTGGCGGTTATTTTTCCTTTTGATATCTTGAGCGTGTATCGAGTGGCCCGGGGAGTGGTACGGAGCGTTATGACTCCCAAATCCTTGTCTTGTATATTCTTTTCCATTCCTGCCACAAAAGTAATACATTGAGAGAAACAATAATACGATGGAATTGATTATCTTCGCGATCGTAAAGGTTAAAAACATAATCAATATAATAAATTAGCAATCATGAGCAAAAAAGCACTTTTAATTATCTGTGATGGTTGGGGAATTGGTGACAAAGGTAAAGACGACGTGATCTTTAACACGCCGACTCCATATTGGGACGAGTTATTGAAAACTTATCCAGCCTCACAGTTACAGGCTTCTGGCGAGAACGTTGGTTTGCCTGACGGACAAATGGGTAACTCTGAGGTGGGCCACTTGAACATCGGTGCTGGCCGTATCGTTTACCAAGATTTGGTGAAGATCAACATCGCTTGCCGCGAGAATACGATCATGGAGAACCCGGAGATCAAACGTGCTTATAGCTATGCGAAAGAGAATAATAAGCAGATCCACTTCATGGGCTTGGTTTCCGATGGTGGTGTACATAGCTCTTTGGAGCATCTTTTGAAGTTGACGGATATCGCCAAGGAATACGGAATCAGCAAGGCTTATGTTCATTGCTTCATGGATGGTCGTGATACGGACCCGAAGAGTGGTAAAGGTTTTATCGAGGAGTTGGAGAATCATCTGAAGACTACCGGCGGTAAGATCGCTTCTATCATCGGACGTTATTACGCTATGGACCGTGACAAACGTTGGGAACGTGTGAAAGAGGCTTACGACTTATTGGTCGAAGGCAAGGGCAAGCAAGCCGAGTGCATGGTAAAAGCGATGGAAGAGTCGTACGCCGAGGGTGTGACGGACGAGTTCATCAAGCCGATCGTTCACGTTGAGAACGGAAAGCCGGTTGCTGTTATCGAGGAAGGCGATGTCGTGATCTTCTTCAACTACCGTAACGACCGTGCGAAAGAGCTTACGGTTGTATTGACTCAGCAAGATATGCCGGAGGCCGGTATGCATACGATCCCTGGCTTGCAATATTTCTGTATGACTCCGTATGACGCTAGCTTCAAGGGTGTTCATATCTTGTTCGACAAAGAGAACGTAAATAATACGCTGGGTGAGTTCTTGGCAAACGTAGGTAAGACTCAGTTGCATATCGCCGAGACAGAGAAATACGCTCACGTGACTTTCTTCTTCAACGGTGGCCGTGAGACTCCGTTCGATAGCGAGGAGCGTATCTTGGTCCCTTCTCCTAAAGTGGCTACTTACGACTTAAAACCGGAAATGAGCGCTTTCGAGGTGAAAGATAAATTGGTGGATGCTATCAATACGAAGAAATTCGATTTCATCGTAGTGAACTACGCCAACGGTGATATGGTAGGCCATACGGGGATCTACAAAGCGATCGAGAAAGCGGTTGTAACGATCGACGCTTGCTTGCACGATACGGTTGAGGCCGCTAAAGCCAACGACTATGAGGTAATCATCATTGCTGACCATGGTAATGCGGATCACGCCTTGAACGAGGATGGCACTCCGAATACGGCTCATTCCTTGAACCCTGTTCCATTCGTTTATGTGACAGCCAACAAGGACGCTAAAGTAGAGGATGGTATCTTGGCCGATGTGGCTCCTTCAATCCTTCATATCTTGGGCTTGAAACAGCCGAAGGAGATGACTGGTAAGTCATTGATTAAATAAGAGCTAGGCGCATCTTATGATCCAGATAGATGACACTTTAGTAAGTCTTGACGTTATTGAGCGTTATTTTTTATGTGATCTTTCCAAATGTAAGGGGGAGTGCTGCGTGGAAGGAGATTCCGGCGCTCCATTAGAGGATTCGGAGTTGGCGAAGCTCCAGAAAGTATTACCCATCATTTGGGATGATTTATCCCCGAAAGCTCAAGAGGTCATTCATAAGCAAGGCGTAGCTTATATCGATGAGGAAGGCGATACGGTTACCTCTATCGTGAACGGCAAAGATTGTGTCTTTACCTGTTACGACGCCGATGGTACTTGTAAATGCGCTATCGAGAAAGCATACCGGGAAGGTAAGACAGATTTCTATAAGCCTGTTTCTTGCCATCTTTACCCGATACGTGTCACTCAGTATCGGGATTTCAAGGCCGTGAACTATCATCGCTGGAGCGTTTGTAAGGCAGCGGAGATCTTAGGAAAGAAAGAGCAATTGCCGGTTTATAAGTTCCTCAAGGAGCCCTTGATCCGTAAGTTCGGCCAGGCTTGGTATAAGGCCTTGGAAGAGTGTGCGGAGGAATGGAAAAAGCAGCGTGAGGAGTAGCTTTTAGGTCGTTTATAAATATAAAAAATCCCTTCAGTCTCTTCCTTTGATAACTATACGTTAAAAACGGATGGAGGCTGAAGGGATTTTGTTTTATAGTCGCTCTATTTCCTCAAGGGAAAGGCCGGTGCATTTTTGGATGATAAGAGGGGTTATTCCCTCGGCTTTCATATTACGTGCCGTAGATTCTTTCCCTTTTTGCAGTCCTTCTTGCAATCCTTCTTGTAATCCTTTTTGCAATCCTTTTTCCATGCCTTCTTCCATCCCTTTTTTCATGCCTTTCTCAACGGCGAAGTCCAAGGTGTTATAATAATCATTATACATCTTCCACTCCGCCTCGTACTGCGCTCGTTGTTTGGGGGTGAGGTTCGCCATGGATCCGATGCGTTCCAACCGCTCGAATATGGCCTTGCGTGCCTTGAAAGGCATTCTGTCTAATGTATCCATATGCTTTAGTACATAAATCCAACGTTCAAAATCTGTCTCGCATTCTTCCTCCTCTTTGTTGAATCGAGGAAGCTCAATATAGATCTGGCGGAACTTGGGGTTGAATACCTGTCCGTTCTCCCGGTCCGCCAATATGATGTCCCTTCGGAATTTACCCTCCTTCCCGTTTTTGTCTGGCCCGTTCTCTTCGTCGAGCGTGAAGTTCAAGAAGAAGACGCCGTACACAGCCGCCAGCTCATAGTCCCATGTTCCCTTTATCCCCTGTTCCACCACCGAGTGCGAGAGGTAGTATAAGGCCCTGTCCTTGAAGTGGGGCTGTTCCCTGTTCTGCATCTCGATTATGATCCGTTCGCCCTTGTCGGTCTCGCAATGGATATCGAAGATGACCTTCCTTCCTTGCTCTGTCTCGGGCAATCGCTCATTGTTCATGATCCTCAGGTCCATGATAGTATACTCCCCTTCGAGGAGGTCATTCAGGAACTCGATTAAAATGTCCTTGTCCATTTCCCTGCCGAATATGTGCTTGAAGCCGAAATCGGTGAAGGGGTTGATAAATTTTCCCATAGTGTTTATAGGTTTTAGTGATTAATAGGATATAGATGGCTCTTTTCCATCTTTGGCGATAAAGATACGATTTTTATTATATGGGGCATTCATTTAGGCTTTAAAAAAACACGTACGTCTTTTTTTCGGAAATATCTTGTGTAGTTTGAGTGAAGACGAGATATAGTGAACGCATAAAGGATACAGCCTTAAAGCTAAAGGTGGGTTAATGAGGCTTTCCGCGTCAAATGTAAGCCATAGCTTATTTGAAAATACGGGAAACATGTGCCTGTACAGGCCCAGATAACCAAGAAACGGGCCCTCTCATTGGCTGTTGAAGTGAATAACTGACGGCTTGGGAAGTGAATAACTAATCACTTGGAAAGCCTTTTTATACCGGAACCAACAAGGTCTTCTCAGTGGCTTTGGGATGCGGTTCAGTTATCCTGCGGGGCTTTTCTATGTCGATTATTCTGTTATAGCCCTCGCGGATGGATGGTAAGCGAAGCGGCGATAATCATGACAGTTTGCGCGAAACAAGGCTGTTTGTTTGACATACCTCTTCTTTGGAGAAGTCTAACCAGAGAGAAGAAATAGGTGAAAAGGGCCTTTTTGTCTCTTATTTATAGGTAAAAGGTCGCTTTTCCGGTGAGAAAGGTGGTGTTTGCCCACGCGAATATATGCGTTAGCCGACGCAACCGTATGTTTTAGCCGACATAACCGTATGTATTAGGTGATACATACGGTAGTAATCCCTATCGCATACGATAGAAATAGCCTTCACATACGGATGAATTATAGGTTTTAGCCTTAAGAATATGAATTAGGATGAATAATTTTCGCCAGAATGAAAGGGCGTATTCCGTTATCTTATTATGGAATAACTACTTGCGAATATTTTTTCTCGTTTTACGGAACTATATGTATAATCTCCCGGAAAATTCGATTCTCAAGGGCTTTAATTTACAAAGTGTCATAATGACAATCCGTAAATTCCGGATGACTTGTTTAATATAATATTAATGTACGCCTGTACATTATTAATGCTATACTATAAAAGTTGATGAATAATAGATTGAAATGATATCTGGAGTATGGAAACGACTAGTTTAAACGAACGATTCTTTTAGTCATTTGCAAAGGTACGCGTTTCTTCGATACTTGCAACCCTTCCGGGCTATTTTTTTACTGCTTATTCTCTTTCTTATCAATAGGATAGGTTATCCTTTACGAAACAAGCGATTCCTTCAACAAACCTTTCTATTTACCCCTTATAAAACGCAAGATTAAAACCTTCGTTTAAACTAGTCGTTTTTGAATGACAAGGCAATCGATACGATGACGTAATGAGCTGATTATCTTAATAAACACTAGTATTAATATTAATTTTAGAATTATGAACAAAAAGTTTTCTACTCTTTTGGCTGGTGCTGCGCTTCTGGGTGCGGTGACGGCTAATGGTGCTGTTAAGCTGAATCAAGGAGCGAATAACGGTCTTTATCAGCTTAAGGCAGGTTCTGCTTTCTTGAGTATTACCGAAAATTCCACGACTCACGAAGATGAAATCAAAATGGTTTCTCACTCTTCCGCAAATTTAGGAGGTACAATGTGGTGTGTAACGGTTGATGCCGAGAATCAAGGACAGAATCCTAAGTATGATTTCACGAACAAGATCGGAAAGTTTTTAGGTCTTGAGATCAGCACGATCAAAGGTAAGGCGGCGGCTCCGTTAGCTGCTGTACCTGCTGTTGTCGGTGGTGATCTTTCCGGTTGGAAATTCTCTCCTGTATTTAAGAATGGTGTGGAGAAATCCGTTCTCTATTCTTATTTCACGAATGACTCTGTAATCGGTTTGAAGGTGAATACTAGTGGCGATGTAGAAATGGTTAAAACTATAGCTACTACAGCTGGTATTACTGCCGCTGGTTTCACTGAATTTGAGTTGGTAGAGGCCGCTTCGATCGTTGTCTCAGGTGCTGATGAATTGAATACGATCTTTGGTACCCAAGATAAGAAAGCTGGTATCACATTGAAGTTTACTCCGGATGTATTAGGAGATGGAGCGGTAAACTACTTTACCGAGAAGAAGTTCACGGTTGAAGCTTCTGGAACTGCTAATTATTTCCATGTATTGAGAGCCGACTCTTCTTACTTGTACGTAGATACTGCTTATACGAATGCTGTGGGTGGAGCTAAGTTCTTGGCTTATAACTGGAGCAACTTAAAGGATACTTATAAGACTGGTACTAAGAATCATGCTACTCCGAAAGATTCTATCAATGCTACAGATTTATCAGACCAATATAAATTTATGTTTACATATTGGCCTTCAAATGACAGCTTGGAGATTCAGGTTAAACAATCTTTGTTAAAAACAAGTGAGACGTATTGGAAAGATGTTACTGCTACTACAGCTATGCAAAATCAGCATATCTCTTTGCAAGAGTTGCTGAAAGACAAGGTTCGTATCTTGACGGTAGATGCGGCTCAAAATACTAAGATTGAGTTAGGTTTCGCAGGTTGCAAAGTTTTGCCTACTACAAAGACAACTGTTGATGATGGTGTTTATGTAATCAGAAATGCTAAGACTGGTAAGTACTATGCTGCTCCGCTTTATAATGAATCTGCATCTAGTAAATACGAGTGGGTGACTTTGGATATTCAAGATGCTACTCATATGCCTGCTTATCAATGGGTTGTGTTGAAGAAGAACGTAACAGATAAGAATAAGGTTTCTGCTGTAGATTTGTATAACCGTGAGTATAATGACGGTACGGCTGCTGATGCGACTCTCCAATTGAATAAAAATGCGGGGGCTACTTATATGTATGCTGCTAGTTTTGGTGACTCTTTGGAATTTATCCCAGTCGCTAAAGAAATCTATACTGATAAGTATGTGGGTTATAAGCATCTGACTAATGATGAGTTGATCACGAACAAATATACTTTCAACTACTGGCATCCGTACGCATCTGATAAATTTATCGGTGTTAAGGATTCTACGATGAATGTGTTAGAGGGTAAGAAAGCGTTCACTCTTAAGTCTTCTTACAAAGAACATGCTTATGGCTATAATCCTTCTGAGGAGGTTTCCGGTAATGCGGACAAGAAGATCACGGGTCGTATCCCTGGCTTGGTGAGACCGGTAAGAACGATGTATATCATTACTAATGGTGAGACTACTTTCCGTAATCATAACGTAGCGGTAGAGTCTAAGTATAAATTGAGTAAGTATTATCCTAATACTACGAATGACTCTGTTTACTTCAAGGAGAACAACCATATTGAGGGTAACCATTACTATGCTATCCTTGAGGCTACTTCCGCAGGTGCTATCAGCACTCATAAAGCAGGTGTTTCCGATTATGATGCTTCCGCTACTTTGAAAGCTCAGGTAATGGGTGAGACTCGTACTTCCGCATTCGCTATCGCTCCGGACGAGACTCCGTTGTATCGTCAATTCAATAATGAACTTCTTGGTGAGAACGTTGATAATTCAGCTGATAGCTTGATGTTCAAGGAAACTATCCGTGGTGAATATTTGATGGATGAGCATAATGGTGCCTTGTTGAACAAGGATGTTGATTACGCTGGTATCTGGAGTGAGGGTAAGGCTGATGGTAAGTTGGCTTTCCGTATTGACACAGCATGGTTAACTCGTGGCGCAGGTAAGGTTAAACCTCAATACTTGGTATCCGCTTATCGTGAGTTGATCGAGGGTGAGAAGATCATTCCTTGTACTGAGACAGGCAAGCATATCACTGCTGATGGTCAAGTTACAGAAGATCCATATCAATGTGTACATGCTGTTCATGTGAAGACTCCAGCATTCATCTATGGTAAGTATTTGGTTAACTACTCAGACTCTGCTGCCGCTGTTGCTGCTCGCAAGGAAGCTCTTAACCCGTACTTGTTCAATACGAAAGCAGTTTCAAACAGTAGCTATACTCGTGTAGGTTTCGTTCCTGCCGTTCAATATGGTGATACCTTGATCGTTTTGACAGGTAAGTACAAAGCTATGACTGCTGATCAATTGAAGAATGAGGGAATCGAGTCTATTATGGCTGTTTATAAGAAAGATTATCCGAAATTCATCAACGTATTGTCTGGAGACAAGCATAAGAACGTAACTTGGTCATTCCGTTATGTAAATCCGGATAAGGCTGCTTTAGCTTATGTAGATGGTAAAGAGGGTGAGAACAACTCATTCTTGATCGAGTCTAACGTATATGCAACAGGAACAGATGGTGATAATCAATATCAGACTATCAAGGGTGATTTGGCAAAAGCTATCGCTCCTAATGAAGCTGCCGCATGGTTGAAGATGCACAATGGCTGCTTGGTATTGACAGATGCTAGCTCTACATTTGGTGCCGCTAAGACTGGTGGTGATGGAGCATTGGTATTCAACGCATATTCTAAGACTGAAGATGATGATATGGTAACATCTAACGATAACATCAACAATGTTGAAGGAGTTTCTGTAATCGCTGGTAACGGTACAGTAACTGTTCAAGGTGCTGCTGGCAAGTCTGTAGTTATCACTAACATCTTAGGTAAGGTTGTCGCTGAGACAGTTCTTACTTCTGACAACGCTACAATCGCTGTACCGGCTGGTATCGTAGCCGTAGCTGTTGACGGTGAGGAAGCAGTTAAGGTAGTCGTAAAATAAGACTAACTGATAGACTAAACGAATAGAGGCGGGGAGACCCGCCTTTATGTAATATATATAATTAAATAACTATGCCGCAATAAAAAAGTATCCCGTGACGGGTGAACACGTGGTATATTAATACTAAAGTAATTAAAAGTTCTTCCGCAGGTATCCTCGTGAGAAGAGAAAGCGGATCAAAAAACAAGCCCCGTAGGATTATCCTATGGGGCTTTTATTTATCGTATCGCCACCTTGCGTACCGTATCGCCAATGCGGATGATATAATATCCCTTTGCGATATCTACGACATATTCGGCGGTGGACTGCTTGACTTCGATTTCTTTCACCTTGATACCTACGACACTGTAGATTTCCAAGATACTCCCGACAGGAGCGTTCTCTACCTTGATGCGATTCTCGTAGGCTGTGATTTCGATAGGATAGGGATCTTCTTGCCTAGAAGCAAATGTTTTGACTCCCGATTTATTAGCTTGTGCGTAAACCGGATAACTTGCGGAGAATGCAAGTGCCAAAGCGATGATATGTATAAGCTTCATTTACTTGTCCCTAAATTCGTACAAATGTAGAAAGTTTTCTGCATATTAGAAAGTAATTAGCTTTATTTCGTAAAACGGATGTATGATTATACGCTAAGCCTCATACCTTCCTCTCCTAAGATCGTGCCGGGAAATATCTTGTCTGCTTCTTTCTTTAACGGTGCCATATCCTCGTAACGAGCCGAGTAATGACCGATAACCAATCGCTTCACTTGGGCTTTATAAGCAATCTCGGCCGCTTGGCGGGCGGTAGAGTGGAAGGTCTCTTTCGCACGTGCGGCGTCACATTCAGCGAAAGTCGCCTCGTGGTATAATAAATCCACCCCTTCAATGATGGGGATTATAGATGGGTGAAAAGCTGTATCCGAGCAATAAGCATACCGTTTGGGAGCGACGGCAGGGCGGGTTAAGCGGGCATTCGGGATTACCTCTCCTTCCGGGGTGACGAAATCAGCGCCCCTTTTGATCTCTTGCATCATACGGACGGGAACCTGATAGAAATCCGTCATCTCCCGGATGATATGCGCTTCTTTGGCTTTCTCGGCGAACAAATAGCCACAACAGGGTATCCGGTGCTTTAACGGAATGGAATAAACGCTTAAGGAGCGATCTTCCATAACCAACGAATGAGTTGTCGGGTCGATTAAGTTAAAACGGATCTCATAAGGCAACCCTTTGCAAAAGATATCAAGTACCGGACGCATATAGCTCTCGATCTCTTTCGGCCCATGAATAACCAATTCTCCGTTACGTCCTAGCATACCTAATGTAGAGATCAATCCCGGTAGCCCGAAGCAATGATCTCCGTGTAGGTGGGAGATGAAGATATGATTTAAACGACTGAATTTTATACGCATACGACGCATTTGCACTTGCGTGCCTTCCCCGCAGTCGATCATGTATAGTTTATCTCGTAAATCTACTATTTGAGAGGTCGCCAGATGGCGTGTCGTGGGCAATGCGGAACCGCATCCCAATATGTTTATATCAAAATCAGCCATTTGTTGTCTATGGGAATAATTGAGTGCAAAGATAATACAAAAGCATTTCTGTTCTGTGAAAAATAACAAAAAAACAAAGTGTAATGTATGCAGGATGAGGTGGATTCCATATATTTGTTTGCTGTCCTTCGGGAAAGCGAATATACAGTCGGTAAATAGACTTAAGATATTTTTTTCTAAGCCTTAACTAACTTTTTCTTTTTGTTTAAAACGGTTAAATGTAGAAACGGCCAAGCGTGAGCTTCGCCGTTTCCTTTTTTTATTGTTAATTTGAAATCTAAATACCTATATCTAATAAATTATGTCATTTAACAATCTACGATTATGAACAAGAATTTTATCTCTGTTTTTCTTCTGATGCTCGCTATGGGCGTATCTGTTATGGCCCAGAGTTATGAGGAAGATTTGGCTTTTTTCAAGGAACGAGTAAAGACTTTAGGCTCGGATGAGTTCGGAGGGCGTAAGCCTTTGACCGAGTATGAGACGAAAACAATCCATTACATCGCTGATGAATTTAAGAAACTAGGTCTTCAACCTGCTAATGGCGATAGTTATTTCCAGCCGGTGAAGGAAATATCTACTTTTACCCGTCCGGTAAAGGATAAGATCACGGTGAAATGCGCGAAAGGGTCTATGGATTTGAAGTTCTCGGATGATATTGTCGTTTGGACGAACCGGGGAACTGAGCAGGTAGTTATCCCTACTACGGACTATGTGTTCTGTGGGTTTGGCATTAATGCGCCGGAATATGGATGGAACGATTATGCGAATGTAGACGTGAAGGGGAAAATCGTTATCGCTATGGTGAATGATCCCGGTTTTTATGATACGTCTTTGTTCCGTGGAAAGAACATGACTTATTATGGCCGTTGGACTTATAAGTTCGAGGAGGCGCAACGCCAAGGTGCCGCAGGTTTATTGGTTCTTCATAACGAGGCGGCCGCTTCGTATGGTTGGAAGGTCTGTCAGGCTTCTCACGTGCAGACAAATATCGCTCTTTGCTCGGAGACAATGAATGCGGAAGCTTTGGGCATGAAGGGATGGCTCTCGGAGGAGGCTTGCAAGAAAATGTTCGCCCTTAGCGGATTGAATTTTGATGAGACGATTGCCGCGGCGAAGAAACCGGGTTTCAAGAGTTTTACGATGAAGGCGAAAAGTAAGGTTATATTAAATGTAAAGATGACTGTAGGCGAGTCTCATAACGTGGCGGCTGTTTTACCGGGCACGGACCTGAAAGACGAATACTTGGTTTTTACCGCTCACTGGGATCATTTTGGGATCGGCACGCCGATAGATGGGGACAGTATCTATAATGGCGCTAGCGATAATGCTTCGGGCGTGGCAACCTTAATGTTATTAGCTAAGAAATATCAATCATTGCCTGTTCATCCCCGTCGTTCCATCGTATTCGTGGCGGTGACTTCCGAGGAATGTGGCTTATTAGGTTCTCAGTACTATTGTGAGCATCCTTTGTTCCCTTTATCTAAAACGGCTATTAACTTGAACTTTGACGGCACGGCTCCGCGTGAGCGTACCCATGATGTTTCTCTCCGGGCTGCGGGTAAGACGGATACGGATGCCTTGGTGATCGCTATGGCCTCGGCACAAGGACGGACCGTGAAGGTTATTACCGAAGATCCTGCGGGTGGTTATTTCCGTTCCGATCATTTTAATTTCGTGAAAAAAGGCGTACCTACGATTTTAGTTGGTGGCGGTAAGGATTACGTGGATAAAGCACGCCATGAGGCTAAACCGAAAGTTTACCGGTATCACCAACCGAATGATGAGTATGATGAATCTTGGTGGGATTTTGATGGGGCTATGGAAGATATGAACTTAATGTTTAGTATCGGTTTAGTTATCGCCAACAATGATGAGATGCCTAAGTGGACAAAAGAGGCGGACTTCCAAAGGCAATAAATTAATGTGCCAATGTAGCAATATGCCAATATGCTAATCTGTCAATTAAGATACTATCACTTGTATTCTCACTGGACATTGACATATTGGCACATTGGCATATTATTTAATTTGCACATTATTTAATAGGTATGACCTCCTTCTTGCATTTCCTTACTATTGATCTTATGTAGATCAAGCGCTCTCCAAGCATAGAAAATGTAGGCTAATACGAATGGGACGAGAATAGATACATAGCTCATTACTTTCAACGTGAATGGGCTTGAGCAACTATTCTGGATCGTCAATGAACTTTGTAGATCCGCCAAAGATGGGTAGTAAGCCGTATTATTCCATCCTGCGCAAAGTAATAAAGCTAATACGGTCAAGACAGTCCCTGCTCCCGCGAACCAGATGCCTTTTCTCCAAGTCTTCGAGAATATCGTTTTCCCTATGCCGAATAGCACGCCAACCACGCCAATCAATAATACGGCTAACACGATTGGCATCTCGATCAGGTTCATAAAATACTTATACGGTTGCATAAATACTTCTCCGGTATCCGGATTTACGGCAAAACCGTCCACCAACAATAAACGGATCAAGAATGTCAAGAAAAAGACGAGGAACAAGATTGTCTCCGGTATCAATTGTTTCCGGCTTTTAGCGACAATCTCCGGATCATCAATATTGTTGATAAAATAGAGTAGGGCCAGAGCTCGTGCCAAGAAGAAAACTGCCAGTCCTAGGCACAAATTCCAAAATACCAAAGCCGCCTCTAATCCATGCCAAGGATTGGCCCACGTGGAAATGACGGGCATGGCTACATCAGTCAACTGTTCTTTGTTAACAATAAATTCAGCGCCGTTAAAGAAGGTCGCTACAGCGGTTCCGAGTAAGATCGGACCTGCTATACCATTGATCATAAGAAATACTTGATACGTCTTTTTCCCGAGTAGGTTGCCTTTTTTCGCTTGATACTCGTAAGATACAGCTTGTATCACGAAGCAAAGCAAGATCAGCATCCATACCCAATAGGCTCCGCCGAAGCTTGTGGAATAAAATAAAGGGAAAGAGGCGAAGAAAGCACCTCCGAAAGTGACCAACGTAGTGAAAGTAAACTCCCACTTACGCCCGGTCGAGTTCAATAACATTTTTTGCTGTATCTCCGTCTTGCCGATAGTGAAGAGTAGAGATTGGCCTCCTTGTACAAAAAGAAGGAATACTAATAGCGCTCCCAGTAGAGATACCAGAAACCACCAGTAATGTTGTAACAATATATATGTACTATCCATAGGACTTTCTAATTAAGAATTGATATTTGAAAATTGAAAATTAGTGGGCGGCAGCTTCCGGCCCTTTCTTGATGGCCTTAACCATGATTCCAATCTCTGCGATCAGCAGGATCGTAAATAAGATAAGGAACAGGTAGAAAGTGGTCTGTACCGAGGACGGGTTTAACTTGGATATCGAAGCGCTGGTCGGCAAGATATCCTGTATAGCCCAAGGTTGACGTCCTACCTCCGCTACGATCCAACCGGCTTGTCCCGCTATATATCCTAAAGGTATAGACCATAGGCCCACGTATTGCAACCAACGTGTATTAGCGATTTTCCCTTTTTTATCCCATATCAACGTAATAATGAATAGTAAGATGAAGAAACAACCAAGGATCACCATCACACGGAAAGAATAGAATGTCAATCCTACATGCGGGATTAACTCTGCCGGATCCTTAATATAACCATATCCGAAATAGGGGAAATTTTCTTCCAAAGTTACCCTGTATTGCCCGGCGGCTGCGGTATCTTTATCTTTGACCGCTTTACGATAATCAGCTAACGCTTTGATAGCGGCTTTACCTTTCTCAATTTTTTCTTTGGCGGAGAGCGCTACCGTTCCCTTATTGGTCGTATAGCCTCCCTCTATCAAGTTTACGATACCCGGAACGTATGCGTTGATGTCACGTTCTGCTAAGAAGGAGAGGAGTTTTGGGAACTTAATGTCAAAAATAAATGCGTTCTGGTTATCCAGATAACTCGTCTTTGCCGGATTTAAGATGCCGATACCTACGAGTCCTACTCCGTTGCCACCCTCATAAAGACCTTCCATGGCGGCTAGTTTCATCGGCTGCTTTTGAGCGACTTGGTAAGCGGAGCCATCACCCGTCCAGATAATAAGGATGGAGGCTACCAACCCGAATATAGCGCTGACCTTGATACTTGACAAAGCGAATTCGGTATTCCGTTTCTTTAATAAATACCAGCAGCTGATTCCTAGTACGAACAAGGCGCCTACGATCCAACCGGACAATACCGTATGGAAAAACTTATTAATGGCGACAGGCGATAAAGCTACGGCCCAGAAATCGAACATCTCGTTACGGACCGTATCCGGATTGAAATGCATACCGACCGGATATTGCATCCATGCGTTAGCGATCAAGATCCAGAGGGCGGAAAGAGTAGCGCCGATAATCGTCAGCCAAGTGGAGGCGAGATGGAAGCGTTTGCTAACTTTGTCCCAACCAAAAAACATAACAGCGATAAAGGTGGCTTCCATAAAGAAGGCGAGAATTCCCTCGATAGCCAAAGGTGCCCCGAAGATATCCCCTACAAACCAACTATAGTTAGACCAGTTGGTTCCAAACTCGAACTCGAGGATCAATCCCGTAGCGACACCGATAGCGAAATTGATACCGAATAATTTCATCCAAAATTGGGCGGTCTTTTTCCATGCCTCATTACCTGTCCGATAATAAATCGTCTCCATAATAGCTTGGATAACGCCAAGTCCTAGTGTTAGTGGCACGAAGAGCCAATGATACATGGCCGTAAGGGCAAATTGGGCCCTCGACCAATCGATCAATGAAGTGTCAATGTTTTCAATCATATTTATTAATGTTTTAAGGATTTATTGCCCGTTGTATGAGTTCGTTCGATACGTGGTTCTCCTTCTCACTATCGCTATCGAATTGCCCGAGATAATTAGGAAAGAAGAATAATCTCAGGATAAAAAACATGATAAACAATTTGACTAGAATTATTAGCCAAAGAGTCTTGCCCAGCTTCATCTCCCGGAATCCTTCCAGATAAAAGCGATATATTCGTATGAATGCAGATTCTTTTTTCATATAGTTGTTCTCATTTAAGATAACAGTTGTTAATATGAATATGTTTTCATGTTTTTACAAATATATCCAAACCGCGTTAATAAATTACCCCCAATCCTATAGATAATATTTATGAAATTATAAATAAGATCTATCCTGTCTGTTAAAAAAAACTATTTTAAATAAGAAAGCGGTCTTTTGATCTTGTCAATAATACAGCATTGGCTATATTTGCGACAATTTGTTGCCTGTAAAGGTGTAAAGACACATGAAATATCATTGTTAAGTGCTAATCTATAAAAAATTATTACTATGTCTAACATTTCTAGAAGATCTTTTCTTCAAAAAGGTACGGCTGCCGCAGCAGCTTTGACTATTGTTCCGAGTGCGGTCCTAGGTAAAACCCATGGTCATATCGCTCCAACTGATAAATTGAATATTGCCGGTGTTGGTATCGGAGGTATGGGTAACGCTAACTTAAAGAACATGGAGACTACCGAGAATATCGTAGCTCTTTGTGACATCGACTGGAAGTACTCAAAACCTGTATTCGACCGTCATCCTCAAGCTAAAAAATACTGGGACTATCGTAAGATGTATGATGAGATGGGTAAATCTATTGACGCTGTGTTGGTAGCTACCGCTGACCATACTCATGCGATGATCACAGCTGACGCTATGACGCTTGGCAAACACGTATACACTCAGAAACCGTTGACTCACTCTGTTTATGAGTCCCGTTTGCTTACGAACTTGGCTAAGAAGTATGACGTAGCTACTCAGATGGGTAACCAAGGTTCTTCATTGGCTGAAGGTGTAGATTTGATCTGTGAATGGATTTGGAATGGTGAGATCGGTGAGGTTACTAAAGTAGAATGCGCTACCAACCGTCCTATCTGGCCGCAAGGTTTGAACGCTCCTGAGAAAGTTGATAAGATTCCTTCTACATTGAATTGGGATTTGTTTACGGGTCCTGCTAAATTGAGACCGTTTAATAAGACATATCATCCTTGGAACTGGCGCGGATGGTGGGATTATGGTACAGGTGCGTTGGGTGATATGGCTTGCCACATCTTACATCCGGTATTCAAAGGCTTGAATTTAGGCTATCCGACAAGAGTTCAAGGTTCTTCTACATTGTTATTACAAGACTGTGCTCCTAACGCTCAGCATGTTAAGTTGGTATTCCCGGCTCGTGATAATATGCCAAAGGTAGCTATGCCGGAGGTTGAAGTTCACTGGTATGATGGTGGTATGATGCCGGATCGTCCAGAAGGATTCCCTCAAGGTAAGGAATTGATGGGTGAAGGTGGTGGATTGTGTATCTTCCATGGTACGAAAGATACATTGATCTGTGGTTGCTACGGTGTTAACCCATGGTTGTTATCTGGTCGTAAACCGAACGTTCCTCAAACATTGCGCCGCGTGAAAGACGCTATGAAGGGTGGTCACGAACAAGACTGGATTCGTGCTTGTAAGGAAAGCGCAGGCAGCCGTGTTCAGACGAAGTCTAACTTCTTGGAGGCTGGTCCGTTCAATGAAATGGTTGTAATGGGTGTATTGGCTGTTCGTTTGCAAAGATTGAATAAAGAATTGTTGTGGGATGGCCCTAACATGAGATTTACGAATATCGATCCGAATGAGACAATCAAGATCATCAAGAAAGATACATTCGAGGTTATCGATGGTGACCCGAAATTCAAGACAGAGTGGACGGATCCAATTAATGCTCAAGAATTTGCCGCAGGCTTGATCAAGCACAACTACCGTGAAGGCTGGAAGTTGGTAGATATGCCGAGATAATAGTTTTAACTCAATAAATAAAATGAAAAAGTCAGTATTATTAGCAAGTGCTGCTATCATGATGTGTTATTTCACATCTTGTGGTGGTGGAAAGAAAACAGAAGAAGCTCCTGCAGCTGCTGAGACTACAACAGAAGCCGCAACTCCTGAGTACAAGCTCATGACAGATCTTCCTACTGTAGATATCACGACTTTCCCGAAAGATAAAGAGGGTAGATATGTGATCTTCGATGGTAAGACATTCAATGGCTGGAGAGGTTATGACCGTGCTGACGTTCCGGGTGCTTGGACAATCGAGGACGGAGCGATCAAAATCAATGGCTCTGGTGCTGGTGAGGCTGGTGCTTCCAACGGTGGGGACTTGATCTTCGCTCATAAGTTGGGTAACTTCGAGCTTGAGTTCGAATGGAAAGTAGGTAAAGGCTCTAACTCTGGTGTATTCATCATGATTCAAGAGGTAGAGGGACAACCTTCTTACATCTCTGCTCCTGAGTACCAAGTATTGGATAACGAGAACCACCCCGACGCTAAGTTAGGTAAGGATGGCAACCGTAAATCTTCTTCTTTGTATGACATGATTCCTGCTAAACCGCAGAACGCAAAACCGTTCGGTGAGTGGAACAAGGGTAAGATCATGTGCTATAAGGGTACAGTTGTTCACTATTTGAATAGCGATGAACCTGTTGTTGAGTATCACTTGTGGACTCCGCAATGGAAAGAAATGTTGGATAATAGCAAATTTAGCAAAGACAAATGGCCGTTGGCTTATGAGTTGTTGTTGAATTGCGGTGGCGCTAACAAAGAAGGTTTCATCGGATTTCAAGACCACGGGGATGATGTTTGGTTCCGTAACATTACTGTTAAAGTTTTGGATTAATCGTATCAAGCACATTTTAGCATAAATAACGCCCGAGGCCTAAATCTATGATTTTAGCTTCGGGTGTTGTGTTTTTAATAATCGACTTTTTCTAAACCAATTTTTTAGGACCAAGAAATGAAAATAGAACAAGGTTACACGAAAGCGCAGATGACTTGGCTGATGATGCTGCGTCTTTTTATAGGTTGGCACTTTATGTATGAAGGCCTAGTAAAAATCATGAACCCAAAATGGACATCTCTACCCTATCTACTCGATTCAAAGGGTCCCGCTGCTTCATTTTTTATCAAATTGACTCAAGACGACAGTTTGATGACAACCATCAACTTCTTGAATGAGTGGGCTCTGTTATTGATCGGCCTAGGCTTGACTTTAGGCTGTTTGTATCGTTTATCTTCTGTTGGAGGTATGATTCTTCTCGCTCTGTACACGTTATCCCACCCCTCTTTCGTGGGAGCGAGCTATATGATGCCGTTTGAAGGCTCTTATTTATGGATTGACAAGAACCTTGTGGAGTTCGCCGCTTTAGGCTTGATGTGCGTATTCCCTACATCACAAATCATAGGATTCGATCGTGTGTTAGGACGTGTGTGTCCGATATTGCATAAACTTAAATTTATTTGATACCCATGGCAACAGAAGATGCAAAGAATACTCCTTCTCAGGAGCAAATGCCCGATAAAGGACGTCGGGACACATTGAAGACATTGGCTACAGTGCCTATCTTAGGTGCTTTGGCATATGGCGTTTACCAAAAAAGGAAAGACGCTTTAAGAGGCCGTAACATATCAGATGTATTTCAGGTAAGTAACAGACAGGCCTCCTATTTAGAGCCGCAAGGCGATGGCAAGAAGATCCGTATCGGTTTGATAGGCTTCGGTATTCGTGGAAAGCAATTGATGCGTGCCGCAGGTTTCGCTGAGCCTTCTTGGATCGATAAGATGAAAGAGGCTAATAAGTTGAATAAGAAAGACACGCGTTATCAACAATATATGGAGCAAGATGATCTGAATATCGAGATAACCGCTGTTTGTGATATATTTGATGTATATGGTGAAGCCGCAGTGTTGACCGGCTCCAATATCCATCGTGAGGGTAGCGACGGTAAGTTCGGGCCTGCTCCGAAGCGTTACCGGACTTATCAAGAGCTGGTAACGGCTCCGGATGTGGATGCCGTTATTATCGCTGGTCCGGACCACTGGCATAGCACGATCGCTATGGCTGCGGCACGTGCCGGAAAGCATGTATATTGCGAGAAACCGTTATCATGGACGGTTCCTGAGACGTATATGGTTCGCCAAGTGATCAAAGAGACCGGCGTTGTATTTCAGTTAGGTCACCAAGGACGTCAGACCGATTGCTATCAGAAGGCCGAGGAGATTATCGGTAACGGATTATTAGGCCCTGTTAACTTGATCGAGGTTTGTACGAACCGTAACTCTCCAAATGGTGCTTGGGTATATGATATTATCGAAGGCTCTAATCCGAATACGATTGATTGGAAGCAGTTCGAGGGTGATCCTGAGCGTATTAAGGAATATATGGATTATATGACATCCAATAAGCTTGAAAGATATATCGGTCCGGACGAGCGTAGCAAGTTTAGTCTGGAACGTTTCTTCCGCTGGCGTTGCTGGTGGGATTATAGTACAGGTCTTTCCGGTGACTTGTTGACACATGAGTACGACGCTGTCAACCAGATCATGCATGTAGGTATACCTCATTCTGCTACTTCATCCGGTGGTGTTTATTTCTTCAAGGACGGACGTACGGTACCTGATGTATTGCAGACTACTTTCGAGTGGCCGGATCGTGACTTGACGATGTTGTATAGCGCTACATTGGCAAGTAGCCGTAACCGTGGCAAGGTGTTCATGGGGCATGATGCTTCTATGGAGGTTTCCAATATCTTGGCTATTACGGTTGACCAAGATTCCACTCGTTATGCGGATAAGATCAAGGAAGGTATTATTCCTACAGATACCCCGTTCTATACCTATGTACCGGGACAAAATAGCTCGGATTCCGTTACATCTCCTACGGAGTTGTATTTTGCTAAACGTGGTTTGCTGTATACGTATGTAAATGGTAAACGTTATGATACGACTCACTTGCATATCCGTGAGTGGCTAGAATGTATCCGTCAAGGCAAGACTCCTAGTTGTAATATCGACGCCGCTTTTCAAGAGGCTATGACCGCTCATATGGGTACTCGCGCTTATCTGGAAGGACGTACGATGTATTGGGATAAGGACAAAGAAGAGATCGTAAGAGGTGAACTTGCGTAAGTATCTAAAAAGACGATAAATAACTTTCCCAAGAAGCGAACTTCATAAATGGATGGAGTTCGCTTCTTTTATTTGTGCATGTATAAAATTTCTTCTCTTTTTTGTAACCGATTTGTGATTGCTCATGTCTTATTGATAAAAGCGAATAATTTATTAAACCTTTAAAGAATAAAAGATATGAACGAGTTGTGGATTCCTATTTTAGGTGTTATTTGTGCGGTAGGTATGCCGGTATTGTTAGGTATTATCGCTAGTTACATGACCATTAAAAGTAAGCATGAGGAAAAGATGGCGATGATTGAGAAAGGAATTGTGTTGGAAGAGGCTATGCGGCCCGAGAGAAGGCCTAATCGTTATAATACCCTGCGTAACGGTATTTTTATGATCGGTTTGTCATTGGGTGTGATTGTCGGTATGATGGTCGACTCTGCTTTCACTTACGATAGCGATTGGTTCTTTTTGTTAGTTCCGGCTATTACGATTATGTTCGGTGGAGTAGCTTTTATAATTTATTTCTTTCTTTCCCGTTCTTTAATGGAGAAGGAGAGATTGGAGGACGAGAAGAAAATGCGTCTGGAAGAATAAACGATACCGGATGGATGAGCGAAAGTGGATAGAACGTATTTTGGCAGGGGACACGCAAAGTTTCTCCTGCCTTGTCGCGAAGTATGAGAAGATGGCTTATACCATCGCTCTTCGTATCTTGGAAAATCGCGAGGAGGCAGAAGAGGCTGTACAGGATGCGTTCGTGAAGATGTATCGTGCTCTTTCCGATTTTCATTTCGATAGTAAGTTCTCAACATGGTTTTATAGGATCGTGTATCGTACGGCGTTGACGGCCTTGAGACAACAGCGTATGTTCGTGAGTTATGAGGAGGCGGGCCCTGTAGACCTTTCGAATGACGAAGTTGAATCGGCTACGGCTTTATTAGAGCGTGAGGACCGGAAAGAGATGATCGCACGTACGCTGAAAAAGCTTCCGGCTGATGAGGCCTTGTTGCTTACTCTTTATTATTTGGAGGAATGCTCGGTGGAAGAGATCTGTCAGATCACTGAATTGAGCGCTTCTAATGTGAAAGTAAAACTATTCCGTGGGCGGAAACGGTTTTATGAAGTGTTGCAAGATAAAATGAAATTAGAGACAGCTGATTTGTTATGAATATGAATGAGAAAGATATTGATCATTTGACACGTAAGTTGATGAGAGGGACGGCGGAACAACCTTCGGCCTCATTAAACTCCCGTATTATGGCATTGATTATACAAGAGAAGAAGCGGGTATATAAGTACTATATCAAGAAACGGTTTACACCTGTAGGCATTTTTAGCATGTTTGTCGCTTATATGCTTGTGTTAGTAGGCATCTTGTATTTGGTTAAGCTTTCTCCGGGCGGGGCGGAAACGGTTTTAGGTTCTTTGCGAGCCTATTTCCCGATTGTTTTAACGATTGCTTCCGGGATCTCTTGTTTCTTCCTGTTTACACAACTCGATAACTGGTTGAAGAGAGAAGAGATACGCCGGCAAAACACCTCAAAATAAAAATATCCGGTTGTAGAGACGGGGCACGCCCCGTCTCTACAACTGATTAATTGGCCTTGACTTTTAGATTTCCGTAACGATTTCCTTCGAAGTGAATCGTCGGTTGCTTTCCACCATTAATCTCATAGGTGTAATTCTTGTCACGATCCTCATCGTCAAAATGCTTGCGGGTGATATTGAAACCGTTCACGTCGCAGCTTGAATACTTCATGTTCTCCGCTACTATCCGGAAAGAAGTTTTTGCGGGAAGCGCTACCTCTAAATTCCCATAATGGGATTCTACGTTCACCTTCGAGAAAGAGGGAGACAAGTTCCGTATCTTTAAGTTACTATAGCTAAGGCTACTTACATTCAATGCATCCTTAAGGGTCCCGATTTTAGCGTCGCTGTACTTAATCTCCATGTCTAGTCTGCTTACGCTTTCAATGGTGAGATTACCATATTTAATCTCCATGCGTAAAGATTGTATATCCTGTATATCCAGATTGGAATATTTGCTGTCTATCGTTAAATCTTTAGCGTTGCGAATCTTGGCGGTTCCTACGTAGCCCAGATCCAGTTGGGCGTCCTGCAGATTTCCTACCTCGATGTTACCATATTTGGCCTCTATCATTGCGTTGGCTGTGAAATTACCCGCATTCAGGTTGCCGTATTTTACATGGATATCCATGTTGCCGTTATTATCGCTTGGCAAGTTGATGTTTCCGTATTTCTGGTTCAAGTCTGCGGCGAGCTTAGGAGGCATCTGGATATAATAATTGATCGTCATGGACTCATTATTCGAATTGCTATTCATCTCCTTCTTTATCGTAGTGACCGCTGAGACAATACCACCTATCTTCTTGGTCTCGATTTGGATACGGTCCAAGTTCTCTTGAGCACGTTCCTCGCTGCGAGCCTTACATTCTACCTCAACCCGTATAGCTACCGTATTCTGATTCCAGTGGGTAACGGTGATGTTTCCATAACGGTTTTCTACTTGGAGACGATCACCGGCGCTTACGCTGTAGGATTGGGATATCTCTTTTTTCTTGATCTTCTCTTGTGGCCTAGCTATTGCCGATAGATTGCATAGCAGCAATACGAAAGTCAGCAATACGGCGGGACTCAATTTTACGTGTGTCGTGTTCATGATTGATATGTATTAATTGTTATTACTATTTCTGGTTATCCGTGACTTGTTCCATTTGCTTAAGCATCAGCGTGAGGCCCTCCAAGCTATTGCTGTAATGTTGGGTCATGGCGAAAAGACCGTCGTTGGAACAAGGCAAGGTAGGGAGTATCGTTTCCTCGAACATATAATTATCCGTGAGGATCCGTTTGCTCTCTTGCAATAACTCCTCCGCTCCCGGTGTCCGGTCCTGTTTATACAACTTCTTCATTTGCGCCAATACGTCGTTCATTTGCATATTGTAATATAGGCGTAGTTCCTCGATCTCCTCTTGGGTCTCGCAGGTCTGGGCCGTGGTCTTTTGCGCGGGTTCCGGCAGACCGGTCCCTCCCGGCAAGCGGAATAAGAGCAACAAAGCGATAGAGGCAGCTATGGCAAAGACCGAAAGGCTGTATAAGGCCGCACGGTTCTTCCGTGGCTTCGGCAGCTTTTGCTCGAAACGTTCGAAGTGGCCTTCGGGAAGTATCTCATCTTCCTCGAATGCGTCACGGTTCGCGTCTATGAAATTCTTTAGTTTATCCATGTTTAATTGGCTGCTATAATGTCTAACAATTTCCGCTTGGCGCGTAGGTACTGGCTACGGACGCTTGGCGGTTGAATTTTCAGGATAGAGGCGATCTCTTCCATATCATATCCCTCAAAGAGGTAAAGCGAGAGGATTATGCGGTAGCCTGCCGGCAACTTCTTGGTAGCTTCCTTTATCTGTGCCACGGAATATTGGATTTCTTTCTCGTCCGGTCCGTCCGTTTCCGGTTCGGCCAGATTGTCGGAAAGCTCCTCTTGGTCCGGTGCTTGGCGGCGTACATAATCGATGGCCGTATGGATGGCGATGCGATGCATCCATGCCTCAAAGCATTGCCCGTCATGATATTGGTCCAAGCGTGTGAAGATCTTGAGGAACGAGTCCTGCATGGCTTCTTCCGCCTCGGATGAGTTGCCTACGATACGCAAGCAGGCTATATACAATCGCTGTGCGTATTGTTTGTACAACTTCAGTTGCGAGCTCCGGTCTCCCCGGCGGCAACCCTCGATCAGATGTTCGGTTACTTTGTCCATTTGTTTATATAAACGAGAGTGATGCCTTGACCGTTGCATCTTGTAGCGTAAAAATACAAAAAAAAGAAAGGCATCATCTCGACGCCTCTCCTCCTGAACTAAATGATAAAAATAAAAGTTATGTGGGAAGGTTTATTTCATGTCTGTTATATTGGAGATACTATCGTTCGTATAGCCTTGCGAAGTATCCTCCATTTTGGTCTTATCCGAATTATATTTTAATTTATAAGCCTGTTTTCCTTCGGAAGTCCAATAGTTTACGACAAGATCGACCGTCTCTCCTTTGGTATCCGGCAAGGAAGACAAATTGAACGCCACACGTCCGGCCCCGATCGTATATTGGGGATCATCGTAAGCGTTATGCCTAAACTCCAGCGTATAAGGATCATTCTCGGCATCCGGTTGGATCAGGTTGATAAAGTGGGCGGTCTTGCCTCCCCAGAGTGTCTCGAAATAGATATTCAAATATCCGTCTCCGATCCACATATTATTGTTATAAATACTTACCGGGTCCGTACCATAGATAGAATCATTAGCCGCTCCCTCGTTCTTAGCGATGGATTTCGTAAGGATGTTATGGATCGCGTTCACCTTGATATAGTGGGAGAAACCTCCTAGGTTACTTTGGGTGGAATCCGCCAATATCGTGAAGTTAACCAAGGCACGTTGGTTAGGCTTCGGCTGATAGTTCGGATAGTTCGTGGCGGCGGGCCATAGCTTATCCCCGTCATCCAGCCGTAAGTAATATACGTTATTGCCTTCCGGTACTACGGTAGCGACCGCTATCCAGATATCACCTAAAGAATACGAGTTATCGTCATCTAAGCAAGAGGGTAGGGTGAGGGATACTAAAGCGATCCCGATAACCAATAAAAAAGCTCTCAACGTCTTCATTCCTTTTGTTTCTTAAAAAGTTCACATTTCATCGTTCTATGAAGAAAGATGTAAGTTCGGGGTGAAATGCTGCAAAAGACGTTAATAAAAGATGTTAAGAACCAAGGGATTCAACGATTAGCCGTGCCGTACGCTTTGAAGCCCCGGGCATTCCTAGCGTATGGATAATCTTGTCGTATCCGTCTAGCATTCGTTTTCGATAGGCTGGATCTTGTAGGATGCGTCCTAGCTCGTCTTGTATTTGCGATTCGGAGAAGCGGGCTCCGAATAGTTCTTGTACGATCTCCCGTCCCCCGATCAGGTTCACGAGGGATATGTATTTCGTATGGAAGAAATGCTTGAAAATAAAGCTGGCCAACTGTCCGGCTACGACGTAGTAGCAAACGACTTGCGGAACCCGGAACAGGGCGGTTTCCAAGGTTGCCGTGCCGGAGGTTACCAAGGCGGCGGCACTATGTTGTAGCAAGGGATAGGTTTTACCAAACACGATCTTGGCAGGATAAGAGCCTATGTATTCTTGATAGTAGGCAGGATCGATGCCTGGTGCTCCGGCTATTACCGGCTGGTAGTCGGGATATGCGGAGGCTACTTTCAGCATGGTCGGTAAATTATCCTTGATCTCTTGTTTGCGGCTACCGGATAGCAAGGCGAGGATAGGCTTGTTGGCCAATCCTTCCTCTTTGATAAATGTATCTTTGGGGATCGCTTGATGCTCCTTGTAATAGGCTACGGAGTCTACAGAAGGATTTCCTACGTAATCTACCGAATAATTAAGCTTCCGGAAAAACTCGGTCTCGAACGGCAGGATGCAGAACATACGATCTACATAACGCCGGAAGTCCCTGATGCGGTATTGTTTCCAGGCCCATATCTTGGGGGATATATAGTAATATACCGGGAGACCCAATTGGGTTTTCACATATTTGGCGATCTTCAGGTTGAATCCCGGGTAGTCAATTAAGATGACGACATCTGGTTGATAGCGGCGGATATCCTCTTGGCACGTCTTCATGTTATTTAAGATGGTGCGCAAGTTCAGCAATACCGGGATAAAGCCCATGAACGCCATTTCCCGGTAATGTTTGACAAGGGTTCCTCCGACGGCTCTCATCAGATCGCCGCCCAGAAAGCGGAACTCGGCCTTCGGGTCATTCTCTTTCAGGGCTGCCATCAAATTCGAGGCGTGCAGGTCTCCGGAGGCTTCTCCGGCTATCAGGTAATACTTCATGAATTGAAAATTGAGAATTGAGAATTAAAGGATCCAGTTGTTTAGGGTGGCCATGAAGTCGTAGTCCGTAACGTCAATCTTGCAGGGGACTAGGGAGGCGTATCCGCTGTCCAGCGCAAGCATATCATTGTCCGGGTGGATGGGTTTGGCGCTTTCGAAAGCTCCTGTCAACCAGAATACGGGCTCTCCGCTGGCGTTCTCGGAACGCTTGAATTCACGTACCCAACGGCCATCCGCTTGGCGACAAACTTTCAACCCTTTCACTTGCGGTAGCTTCGGCACGTTGAGGTTTAAGTAGGTTCCGTGCGGTAAGCCTTCTTTTAATACCCGGCGTGCCAGCATACGTCCAAGACGGCAGCATTCGGAGAAGTCGGCATCGGCCGCATGGTCCAGTAAGGATACACCCATGGAAGGGACGTTGAAAATACATCCCTCGGCGGCGGCACCCATCGTTCCGGAATAATTTACGCAGATAGCCATATTCCCCCCGTGGTTGATACCGGAGACTAACAGATCGGGCTTGCGCTCCAAAACCTCATTAATCGCTAATTTAACGCAATCAACCGGTGTCCCGGTGCAACTATAGATGGTAAGTCCTTCCTCCTTTTTCAACAAGGTATACTTGATAGGAACTAAAGATGTAATGGCACTACCCATCCCGGAACGAGGTCCATCGGGAGCGAATACCACCAAATCGCCTAGATCTTTCAGGCACTCAATCAATTCGTTAATACCTTTGGCCCATACGCCATCATCATTCGTAATCAGAATCAACGGTCTCTCGTTTGTCATATCGTTTTATCCTTATAGTTGTCGTACAAAGGTAACAATAATTTGCGAACAATGGTTGGGGTGTGAGGGATGGGAGTTGTCCTTTCGCCTAATCAGTTGTTGATCAAGCGAAAGGTCTCAGATTATTATAGTTTCTCTATTTCTTCTATGGAGAGGCCGGTGGCAAAGGCGATTTGCTCTATACTAACTCCTAATTTCTTAAGATTAAGTGCTATGGAGTGTTTCTCTTCCTGTCGTCCTTCTGCTTTTCCTTCTGCTTTTCCTTTTTGCAAACCTTCTTGCAATCCTTTTTCCATCCCTTTTTTCATGCCTTTCTCGACGGCGAAGTCCAAGGTGTTGTAATAATCATTATACATCTTCCACTCCGCCTCGTACTGCGCCCGTTGTTTGGGGGTGAGGTTCGCCATGGATCCGATGCGTTCCAACCGCTCGAATATGGCCTTGCGTGCCTTGAATGGCATTCTGTCTAATGTGTCCATATGCTTTAGTACATAAATCCAACGTTCAAAATCGGTCTCGCATTCTTCCTCCTCTTTGTTGAATCGGGGAAGCTCAATATAGATCTGGCGGAACTTGGGGTTGAATACCTGTCCGTTCTCTCGGTCCGCTAGCACGATGTCCCTTCGGAACTTTCCTTCGTTCCTGTTATTGTTTGGCCTGTTCTCCTCGTCTAGCGGGAAGTTCAAGAAAAAAACACCGTACACGGCCGCCAGCTCATAGTCCCATGTTCCCTTTATCCCCTGTTCCACCACCGAGTGCGAGAGGTAATACAAGGCCCTGTCCTTGAAGTGGGGCTGTTCCCTGTTCTGCATCTCGATTATGATCCGTTCGCCCTTGTCGGTCTCGCAATGAATGTCAAAGATGACTTTCCTTCCTTGCTCTGTCTCGGGCAATCGCTCATTGTTCATGATTCTCAAGTCCATGATCGTATGCTCCCCTTCGAGGAGGTCGTTCAGGAACTCGATTAGTATGTCCTTGTCCATTTCCCTACCGAATATGTGCTTGAAGCCGAAATCGGTGAAGGGATTGATAAATTTTCCCATAGTGTTTATAGGTTTTAGTGATTAATAATGAATAATAGTATAATGAGACGGGGCATCCTGTCTTCCGGTTGTAAAGATACTACTTTTTTAATAGGATAGGCATCGTTTTAGCTTTTAAGAAAACACGTACGAGTTTTTTCGGAAACACGTACATGTTTTTCGAAAAACTCGTACGTGTTTTTTGAGAGGCATAATGTAACTACTTCAAATACCGGATCAGCCGATAAATCGTGGGGATAATTTTCCTGAATGTATATTCCACCAAGGGATAGTATGGCCAGGCACTACATGATCTGATCATTTCACATTCGTGAAGAGATCTTTTCACCTACGTGATACAATCGTTTCGCATAGGTGAAAAGATTGTATCACAACCGTGAAACGATTTCATGGGCAGATAGAGCAAGCTACTGCCGATAATGTTTGTATTAAATAGAAAGGCTCAACGGTAACAACTCTTCGTAGGCATCTCTGCGCTCCCTTTCACATCCTTCACAACATATCACTGACATAAAGCAAGTTGACCGATGTGAAACGTGTGATAAACAAATTAAAGTGTAGATAAAAGTACATTGCGAGATTATTCCCACTATTTATCGGGGGAGCCTGAAAAAGTCGATTCTCTGGGAGTTAAGAATACAAAATGTCAAAGTGTTACTTTGATATAGATATACAATGTACGCATGTACATTTAGTATATGATAGAAAAGTTTGTATGATTAATAAATGCTTTTCTAGTATAGAAACGACTAGTTTAAACGATCGATTCTTTTAGTCATTTGCAAAGGTACGCATTTCTTCGATACTTGCAACCCTTCCAGACGATTTTTTTATCGCTTATTCTCTTTCTTATCAATAGGATAGGTTATCCTTCACGAAACAAGCGATTCCTTCAACGAACCTCCCGTTTCGACGCTCAAAAACGCAAGATTTAGACGATCGTTTAGACTAGTCGTTTTTAATAGCAAACGACGATTTTCAATTAGTCTAACAGGTTGATTATCTTAATAAACACTAGTATTAATATTAATTTATTTATTATGAACAAAAAGTTTTCTACTCTTTTGGCAGGTGCTGCGCTTGTTGCTGCGGTATCTGCTAATGCGCAGAATCTTGCTGATGTTAAGGACGGAGTGGCTCTTGACATTAACAAAAGTGCACAAGCTTTGCCTACGTATGACAAAGATACCAAAGGCGGCCTTTATCAATTGAGAGATGCGAATGATCAGATCTTGATGATGAAGGAAGTGAATGGCGAATATTCATTGGTCGCAATGAGTGCCAATGATAAGGATTTTGTTTTGAAAAATACGTTATGGTGTGTGACTACTCAGCCGTATAGTCAAGGTCAAGCGGTAAAATTCGATTTCATGAACAAGGGTACTGGCATGATGTTGGATATCGCTATGGGTGATGATCTGAAAAGTGCGGATGGTAAGAAGGGCTATTGGTGGAAGCCTATAATCGGTGGTGAGATCTCTGGTTGGGCCTTTTCTTCTGTATTGAATAAGTTGGAGAAGAATGTTCCTTTGTATTCTCACTTTAGCACAGACTCTGTTATTGGTTTGTTGAACGATAACGGAACTATCAAGGTCGCTAAATATGCCTTGAATGATGTAAAGGTAGATCCTACAGCTGCTACAGACGTTACAGATCTTTCAAACCTTTCAACTGAAGCGAAGAATACGTTCTCTGGCTTTACTTTGTATCAAGCAGAAGATATCGTATTAGATGCGGATCAATTGAATAAGATTTTCGATTTGCAGGATGCTGATGCGGGTGTTAAATTGAATTTCTCTCCGGATGTTAAGGGTACCAGCTTAAAGAATCCGTTCAACGAGAAGGAATTTATCGCTGAATCTACAGGTGATAACAAGTATTACGATGTGAATGCTAGCAGTACTGCGACTTTGACAAATGGCGAATGGCTTTATGTGACACGTAAGAACGATGATAATAAGGACACTTATTTGAAGGTCGATACAGCTTATACAAATGAGACCGGTGCCAAGTTCTTGGCTTATGGCTGGACTGGTCCTAGCAAAACACAAGAGGCTATTGATCGCTTAGGGGATTTACAAGATCAACATAAGTTCTTATTTGTTTATTCTCCTAGCAAAGATGAATTGAAGATCTATGTAAAAAAGATCACTTGGAGAGGTGATGATGATAAGGTAAAATATTGGAAAGAGATTTATCAAAAGACAGACAACCAAAGAAATAACTGGCGTGTGTCTTTGCAAGATTTGATCAAGGATGAGACTCGTATCTTGACCGTTGATTATTCCAAACAGAATACAACCATCAAATTAGGTTATGGTGGTTGCGAGGCTGATCAATCAAAGACCTCTGTTAAGGATGGTGTTTACTACATCATGAACAAGAAGGGTGAGTACTTAGCTTCTCCGATCTATGAGAATGGCGTGATTCGTTGGACTACCGTGAATGCTGATGAGCAAAATGTAGCTCATATGCCAGCCTATCAATGGGTTGTTTTGAAGACAAACGCTAAAGATCAGAATAATCTGTCTTCAGTAACAGCTACTAACCGTGAGTTTGATGATGCGAAAGGAACATTTAGTTTGTATAAGAATGCTGATACGGAATATGTATATACAAAAAGCAATGTAGAATTAACACAAGATGGTGTTTCTTCTAAATTTACAGTAGCAGCGAAGAGTGACTTACGTTTTGTAGAGGTTCCGGCCGAGGCTGTATCTGATTCTTTGTTAGGTTATAAGAACTTAACGAACGATGAGTTGAAGGTTAATAAATATACATTTAATTACTGGCATCCGTATGCGACGGATAAATACATCGCTAAGTCTTCTAAAGACTCTACTTTGACAGTTAATGTTGGTGTATCTGCCTTTAATGTAGATACTGCTAAGAGAAGTGCAAACAGCTCTGTATATGCGGTAGAGAAGTTTGGTTTCAAGGTAGAGAAAGAACATCAAGATCGTATCAAAGGCTTGAAACAACTTTATAGAACGGCTTATGTAGTGAAATTAAATGGTATTGGCTTAGCTATCAATAAAGAGGATAAGTTCAATGTACCTACTCATAACGATTATCGGACTACAGGCGAGAATAAGGTGGTTACTCCGTTCTTCTTCAAGGAGAATAATGAGATCAAAGAAACGGGTAAGTGTTATTATGCGATCTTGTCTACTGAAAAAGACACTAAAGATGTAAACGATGTACATTATTCAATTTCAGATGACAACAAGGCTGGTGTATCTGACTATGATGGCTCTGCTACATTGAAATCTCAAGTATTGAAAGAATCCAGAACATCCGCATTCGCTATCGAACCGGATGAGACTCCACTGTACCGTCGTTTCAAATCTCTTGAGCTTGAAGGTAATGAAGGTGACAAGGCTGATACATTACGTTTCATCGAGAAATATCGTAAAGAGTACTTGCAAGTTGAGAACAACAAGAATTTCATGAATGGTGATATCGATTTCTTAGGTATCTACACTCCGGATAAGACGGAAGATGGCTTGTCATTCATCGTTGATACGGCATGGGTAAATCGTGGCGCTGGTAATATCAAACCTCAGTATTTGATCTCAATCGATCGTAACGACTTCGAGGGTACACCGGGTGTTGCTTGTACATATACTCATAATCACTATGACAATGAAGGTAACAAGGTAGACGCAGCGCACTGTTCACATGCTACTCCGGCTATCCCCGGTTTCGAGAGAGGTAAGTATTTGATCAACTTCCATGATTTCGCTTTGAAACATGATAAGGCTAATACTTCCGATGCGAAGAAAGACGCCGCTTATATGTGGAAGAAATATGATCGTGCCGGTTTCGTAGAGGCTGTTCGTGTAGCTGATACATTGTTCATCTTGAGAGACGAATTCAAGAACTTGAAGAATGAGGAGATCACGATTGAGGCTTTAAATAAGGCTGAGGAAGCAGCTTGGGCTGCCGCTAAGAAGGCTGGTGTAAGCAAGGATAACTTCGTATCTTACAAATATGTTTTATCTGGTGACAACCACAAGTATGTGACTTGGTCAATGCGTTTCGTTAACAGAAATGCTGCCGCTAATGAGGTTGAGGCTGATAGATCATTCTTGTTCGAATCAATGCAGGCAGATGGTCTTGACATCGCTCCTACAAAAGCTGCTTGGTTGAAAATGCAGAATGGTTGCTTGGTATTGTCTGATAAAGATGATTCTAAGTTTGACGAAACTGCTACCGGTGGTGATGACGCTTTAATCTTCAACGTAGAGCAAGGTGACGATATCGCTACAGATAACGAGACAATCGATGCTGTAGAAGGTGTTTCCATCACAACTGATAATGGTACTGTAACTATCCAAGGCGCTGCTGGTAAATCAGTAGTTATCTCTAACATCTTAGGTAAGGTAGTCGCTGAGACAGTTCTTACATCTGATAACGCAACAATTGCCGTACCTGCCGGTATCGTAGCTGTAGCTGTTGATGGTGAGGAAGCTGTTAAAGTGGTTGTTAAATAATTAAACAAATAGATAGGTCAAGAGATGGGAGAATCCCCCATCTCTTCCTTTAAGAAGATATTTATAATTCTGAAATTCCCGTGTGGAGATAGATTCTTCAAGTACACCGCGATGGTAGAACATGCGGGAGTATTAATACTAAAGTAATAAATTAAAAGCTCAGGTCACGAGAACTTCTGTGAAGAAATGTCGTGACCTTTTTTTGTACTCTTAAATCTCGTGCTATGCTTATATCTACTCAAGAAACATTGATCTATAAATCAATTAGTCCGGAAGACATTTATTGTTATACTCCCGGAATCACCGTGACTTCGACGGGACGCTTGGTCGTGACTTTCGACTTGGGCGGCAAGGGGGTAAAAGAAATCTATGCTTCTTCGCAGCTGTATACGGAAAGGACAAGACGGTTAGGTATCGGTAAGATTTTTGTATCGGACGACCAAGGCGCTAGTTGGTGTTTTATCTCGGATTTTAATTTTTGGCATGCCCGCCCTTTTTGTATAGGGGAAAAGATATATATCATAGGAAACGCAGGCGATTTATGTATTATATGCTCGGAAGATGATGGGAATACGTGGAGCGTTCCCTCGTTTCTCTCCCAAGGTGAGAAATGGCATTCTTCTGCCTGTAATGTTCTTTTCGCTAACGAGCGGGTTTACTTGGCGATGGAACAGCGTTTTTATAACTCGGAGATAGAAGGCTGGAATGTGGCGGGTTTGAGCCCTACCTTGCTATCTTGCTCTATTCACGATGATTTACTGGATGCGTCTTCTTGGCGACGTTCCGATCCTTTTGTTTTCAGGGATAAAGTACATTTCCCGGAAGGGGTTGGCATTCCTTTTTACGAGTCATTGACCAATAAGCCGCTAGAATTGGCTCCCGGTCGTTTTAATGCGCCCACTGGATGGCTGGAGGCTCAAGTGGTTCAAATAAAGGATAAACATCATATTTGGTATGATCCGGAGGGGAAAACGTTCCATATGTTTCTTCGTGCGCATACCGGAGGGATTGGATACGCTTGTTTATTAAAAGTGAGGGAAGATAAGAACGGCCAGATGGTAACCGGCTTTCAAGAGACTCCTTCCGGACAGACCTTGCTTTTCTTGCCCTTTCCCGGTGGTCATTTGAAATTCTTTATAGTGTATGATGAGATATCCCGGTTGTATTGGATGGCATCCAATCAATCTTTCGATTCTATGCGGACGATAAGCTCATTACCTGAGACTTCCCGGTATGGACTCCCGAATAATGAGAGGCATCGTTTACAATTATTATTCTCGAAGAATTGTGTGGACTGGTGTATGGCTGGGATGATCGCTTGCCAAGGGAATGAATTATATTCAAGAAATTATCCTTCGTTATGTATCGTAGGTGAGGATATGCACGTGGTTTGCCGTGCGGCGGATGATCATACAAAGGACCCTCAATACTCTGATTGTATTACATATTATAAAATTAAACGGTTTAGAATGTTAATCTATTAAATGAAGTGATTATGGAAAAAGTACTGATTGTAATACCGGCTCGATATGGTTCAAGCCGGTTGCCGGGTAAGCCTTTGGTTAAGATTAAAGGTATAGAGATGATAAAACGGGTCTCGGATATAGCGGATTTTGTATGTCGCAAAAATGAGTCTTGTTCTTATTTGGTAGCTACGGATGATGAGCGCATCGTCTCGTTTTGCGAATCCCGGGAGATTCCGGTGATGATGACTTCCACGAATTGTAAAAGTGGTACGGAACGTTGCTATGAGGCGGCAAGGAAACAGGACACCAATCCCGGACTGATAATAAATCTGCAAGGCGATAATCCCACGTGTCCTCCTTGGATCTTGCAAGATCTGATCGATACATGGAGAAAGGAGAAGGCGGATGTCCTTACCGCCTCGGTCTTGTTGGGATGGAGCGAATACGATCAATTACTGGCGATGAAAAAGGAAACCCCTTATTCTGGCACGACGGTATTGGTGGATCGGCTGGGATATGCCTTAGCTTTCTCGAAACAAACCATACCCGCTATCCGTAAGGAGGATCAGGCTAGGGATCTTTTGCCTAAAAGCCCTGTCAGGCGGCATGTGGGTTTATATGCGTATAGCGGTCGAGCCCTTGAGTCTTATTTCTCATTACCTCCGTCTGTGTATGAACGCTCTTATATAGAAGGATTGGAACAGATGCGTTTCTTAGAGAATGGTATCAAAATGAGGGTCGTAGACGTTGATTATCGGGGACGTGAGACAACAAGCGGGGTTGATTCCCCGGAAGATGTTAAACGGGTTGAGGAAATACTTGAGAAATATGGAGAGTTCGATCTTTCGTGACTTAGATGGAATCGTAGATTCTATTTTATTTCCTTACCATACTTTGGAGGAAGTTCTACCTCCTGGCTGTGAGGCTGGTCCGGTATGGATGGAATTTGCCTGTTGGGTAGACAGCCAAAAGGTGGATATACGGGCATCGGAATCACCCTTATTCTTGAATATATGTGGTATACCCGCATCCGGTAAATCGTATTGGGCGGTGAAATGGCTATCAGAGAATGGACCTTGTTTGCATATCGCTTTCGACGCTATCATGGAGGCATTATCCGGGTATCAAGCGGATTACTCGCTAGATAGGGAGAAAGCGTTCTTACGTTGGGAACTTCCTGCTCGTTTTTTAGGTTACCGTCTTCTTTTGTTGGGATTGAGGAATGGGTGGCCTATTTTATTTGAACATAGTAATGCGTTGAGAGAACATGTGGATTTGTATAAGAAGATAAAGAGTCTTGGATATCGGATTCATATGGTGTGCATCGATGCGACACCAGAAATGGTTATCAAAAGATTGGCTCGGAGGAATCGTTTTTTCCCGGAGGAGCAAGTAAAAAAACGTTGGGATTGCTTGATAGATTTGTTACCTGAATATCAAAAAATAGTAGATGACTTTAAATTAATACAACCATGGAAAAATGTAGAAAACTTGTGATCGTACGGCATGGTAATACGTTTCGTGCGGGAGAGACTCCGACTCGGGTTGGAGCTAGAACTGATTTGCCTCTGGTAGAGGAGGAACGAGCTAGATCTGCGGGACGTTATTTACGTGAAAAGGGGATTGTGATCGACAAGGTGATTTCGGCCCCCTTAAAACGCACATTGGAGACCGCTAACTATATCTTGGAGGAAATGAATGTGGATTTGCCTATCATTCAAGACTTACGTCTTAAAGAGATTGATTATGGGCCGGATGAGAATATGGTAGAAGATCATGTAATAAAACGTTTGGGATCTCTCTATTTAGAAAAGGAGGGAATGGACCGGAAAGACCTAACGGAAGATCGGATCGTGGAGAGTGGACTTTCCGTGATCGCCCAATGGAATGAGAAGGCCGTGGTACCGTTAGGATGGAACGTAGATGTAGAGAAACTGATAAGCGGTTGGCAGGATTTGGCGGCTAGTATACCTGATGGTGAGACTTGGCTGCTAGTATCTTCCAATGGAGTGATGCGTTTCTCCCCCTATATTCTGGGGAATTATGAGGATTTCTGTGCGACTCATGATATTAAGGTTCCGACAGGTGGGGTTTGTATATTCGATTGTGTGGGTGATCATTGGAGGTGTACGGATTGGGGAATAAAGGCTTATAAACTTTTTAAATGATAAATCATGGAAGATATATGGAATATAACAGCTTTGGTAGTTAGTGTATTAAGTGTGCTTTTGTCTCTTTATGCTTTAAGACAGGCTACCACTAAAAATACCTCGGATATGTATCTGTTCTTTATCTCGCAATATGCGAAGGAGGACATGAAATTGGCTTTACGTAAATTGAAAGATATAAAGCGGGGGGTATATCGGTTGGAACAATGGGAGAGTGATATGAAAAATAATTTGCCGAAAGCCTTTGAGTATGACGAGGCGAGACGTTTGGTGAAATATTTTTATGATACTTTAGCCTATATGAAGTTGGAGAAACTAATAGAGGCTCGTTTCGTAAGATTGATTTGCTTGAAGAAAGGGGCATGGCTTTATCTGGACACAGTCGAAGCCATGGAAAAATTTTTTGACAGTGGCTATGATAAAAAGCCATATGCGGTTATTCGGGATGTATGCGAAAATTTACGAAAGGAAGGGTGTTGTCCTCCTTAGTTCATTATTTTCGGCTTTTGGTGATTTAATAAAGCCTTGATCGAAGAAACGATCGGGGCTTTTATATTTATTTCTTAATTTGCCATGACAATATTCCGCAAGTCGAAACCGAATTGAATATACTCATCCTCAGTGATTTGCCTCTCTGTTGTCAGGATGATTAACGCATGCCCTCGATAGTTGTTTCTGTAAGGGGGATGGAAATGGTTGTAACGGTTTTCGAAGAAGCCGCATTTTTTATAGAACTTTAATCGCTTGGAGGAAATTTCATCCGTAATAGGATCGATCTCTAATAAGATGATCTTATTCAGGCGTTTATTAAAATCCTCCAGCAATAAACCGCCGTATCCTTGTCCCCTAAAGTTCTCATGAATGGCGAAATGTTCGATATATACATAGGTGCTAAAATCCCAGTATGAGATAAAGCCGATAAAGAGGTTATCTTTCAGATAAACCACTAGATGATAGTTGGGAGATTGGAAGGCCTGTTCTTGTTGTTCTTCTGTTCGTTGCTCAAATAGAGGGAAACTTGCCGTATATATTTGCTCAAAGGTAGGATAGAGAGGATCTTGCTTTCGCATTATTTCTAGTATGTCCATATGACTTCGCTTTATTTTGATGCGAAGATAATAATCTAAAAACATTGTCATGTCATATTAAAGCTTTATTTTTGGATGATCTTATAATTAAGATATTGTATACGATGATAGCGTGGTTTCGTTATATATGTTTAATTGTTAGCCTTATAATCACTATGCCGGAATTACTTTCGGCACAACGTCTGGTTTCTCAACGTCAAGAGGATGTAGAGGCCGGTCTTTTATATAACGAGAGCGTCTACATCCTATCTAATTATTCTTGTCTATCCTCCAATTCCCCGGAAAAACTTTCTTTGGACGAGTTGTTGCGGAAGCAGATCGAAGGCTTTTATTTCTATTTGAAGCGGGATACGGAGACAAATGTATTGTTACTAAGGAAACCTGATGGTACGTTTACCCCTTTTAGTGAGTCATTGGAAGCCATTAAGACGGCCTTGGATGCGGACTCCACTAAGGTTATGACGCTTTTCCTTGATTTCTATGTAGAGACGGAGCTGGAATCCTCTTTTAAGGAAATAGGCTTGATGGAGTATGTACTTGAGTATGATACGAAAAACGGATGGCCATCCCTGAAGGATATGTTGAGTTCCGGAAAGCGACTGGTCGTTTTCGAGGTTCAGAAACATTTGAACAGTCCTTCATGGTTGCATAATATGAGGGATTTCGTGGAGCATACGGACGCTGATTGGGGCAACCAACCGGAAGGGGTTGAGAGTTTTGATGAGCGGCTGAAAAAAAATTTGTCTTTATTTACCGGATATAAGTTCTTGGAGACTTCCCGGGGGAATAGCAATGATATCTCGGCTTTAGCCCGGCAGACGCCCTATTTAATTGAATCGTTTAAAAGAGCGTGGATCCGGGATGGAAGGGTTCCCAATTTTATCTTGGTAGATAAGTATTACGCGTGGTTGGATGTCTCGTTGGTTACTTTTCGGAATTTCGATATCATCTACGGCGCGGTTACGAATAACAATGAGCTGCTTAACTACGTGAATTGGGATGGGATGTCTAATTATACGACGGGTAAATATTGCTTTCCGCTAGAGCCCGGGGCCGAGTTGATGCTTTCCCCGATCTCTCCGGGCTATAGGATAGAGCCGGCTACGGTTTATGTCTCCGGTACCCAAAGGAAGGCTTTCGCTAGCGATTTTAAGGCTAGACCTTTGCGGATTGACGAGGATATAGAGATTTATTTACCGTTTGAGGGCGATGAGAAAGATGGTTCGTCCAATCATAATCTCACGGTATCTAGGAATGTCGAGTTTATTCAGGACCCTATACGGGGACAGGTCGCTTCCTTGGAGAATCAGGCCCGTGTGGATTTACCGACCGCTTCGGAACTTCATATGCGGGATCATGATTTCACTGTCGGCGTTTGGTTGAAAATACCTAAGTACCTGCCGGAGAAGGAGGATTATTGTATTCTGGGAGCTAAGAACAGTACTTATCAACAAGCGTTGCATCTGTTGATACGGAACCGGAAACCGTATATGGGATTCTTTAACAACGATCTGGTTGGTAACACGGAGATCGAGCCGGGCAAATGGTACAATGTCGTATGGCGGTATAATAAAAGGAATGGGGAGCAGGCTATATTCGTGAATGGAAAACTGGACGCGATCTCTTTTGATCGTCCGGCTTATCTGGGTAGTGATAGCTTATATGTCGGTTTCGTGAATTTCAGCCAGTCCTCGAATTTCGTGGGTGTGCTGGATAATCTTTGTATTTGGTCTCGTGTGTTGAGCGATAAGGAGATATTGGGATTGAGCAACCAGTTATTAGATTTACATATATCGAATGCGATTACTTGGTTGGATATCCTTGGAATTGGGTTGATTTTGATGGCTTTGGTCTCGATAGCTTATCTAGGCTATCGGAAGGTGAAAGAAAAACCAAGGCAGGATGAGGCTGATGCGGGAACGGTCGCGGAGGAGGGAATCGAGGAAGGAATCGAGGAGCCGGATCGTTCTTCGCGAGAGATGCCGGAGGAGATTGAGGAGGTTCCGGTTCTGCGCAATTATATCCGATTGTTTGGAGAGTTCTATGTGTTGGACCGGGATGGAAATGATATAACCTCTCTATTTACTCCCAAGTTGAAACAGCTGTTCCTCTTGATTATGCTTCACTCTTCCCGCGGACGTTTCGGGATATCGAGCAAGGACTTGACACGGATGATTTGGGGGAATGACAACCCCTCGAAAAGTACGAAGAGCCTTCGAAGCGTATCTATATTGAAACTCCGGAAGATATTGGAACGTATCGATACGGTCGAGGTTCTATTTAACGCGAATCGATATATTCTCCAGCTTTCGGAAGATGTCTATTGCGATTATTTGGCTTGTTTGGATTGGCTGAAAGATAAACGGGTACGGACTCAGCCGGACTTTGAATATTTCTATGATATTATCAGCAAAGGAGAAGTGTTCAAAGGGGAATCGTTTGATTGGATGGATGATTTTAAAAGTTATATCTGTAATAGTACGGTGGATGTCTTGTCTCGCTTTATCGACACTTACTCGATCGAGGATGAGGCGGATCGGGTGATCCAGATAGCAGACCAGATCCTTCTGAACGATCCTTGCAACGAGGAGGCTTTGCTCTATAAGATCAAAGCCTTGATTTACCAGAACAACTTTAAATTGGCCCGTTATGTGTACGACCGCTTTTGCGCTTTATACCAAGAGATGTATGGCGAGGCTTTCCCCTCTTCTTTTGAGCAGGTCGTACCGTCTCCGCTGATGAGTCAGCAATCTCCCCAGTAAGTATTATAGTGTGCCTGCTCATTGGCAGGACTGTGCCATTGCTATTGTCACACCTGTGCCATCGTTGTGGCAAGACCGTGCCACCGTTATGGCATGCCTGTGCCATCCGTGTGGCACTCCTCTGCCATTACAGTGGCAAATGTATGCGCCCCACTGATAGCGATCCTTTCGAATAGAGAGGCAGGTGCTATGCCTCTGACTTATCGAAGATTTTTATAAATATTTCTTGATTTATTTATGTCGCTGTTATTGCGTGAATTATGCTTTGTGAGGATATGAAATTTGCCTTAAATTAGCCCTAGGTTAATGCCTTGTTTAGCGTTCGTTAACTCATGGTTTACTGCTCCTCCCTATATTCGCTCTCGTTGTTTCGCACGAGGAAGCGAAGTTGTGTTTTACTATATATATTTTTTTTTCGACTTTAAATTTAATACTATGAGTAACACTATGTCTGACAAGAATTCGGTGAACTTCACACGTAGGGAGTTCTTAGGTACAGTAGCTGCAGCGGCGGCGTTTACAATCGTACCTCGTTCCGTTTTGGGTGGACCGGGCTATACGGCACCTAGCGATATGGTCAATTTGGCCGGTATCGGTGTGGGTAGCCAAGGTGGTGGCGATATACAGAATATCGCTACTCCGGATGTACCAATTAAAAGGAGACCTTTTGGTGGAGGCGGTATGCTGATGCAACCTTATGCGGGCATCCAGCCACCCAGACGGGAACGAAGAGCGTCGGATAATCCTGTGCAAATGGGAGATGCGGAGAAACAATCGTTTAAGCATGCGAATATTTATGCGCTATGTGATGTAGACCACGATTACTCCGGACATATCTTAGCGGGATACCCGAAAGCGAAGAAGTATACCGATTTCCGGGAAATGATCGACAAGGAGAAAGAGATCGATGCGGTATTGATCGGTACTCCGGACCACACCCATGCGGTTATTGCCGCTTATGCGATGAAAGCTGGTAAGCATGTATTTGTAGAGAAGCCGATGGCTAAGACGATTTATGAGACCCGTTTTTTGAGGGATCTGGCAAAGCAAACCGGTGTTGTTACCCAGATGGGTAACCAAGGGCATAATATTGAAGGAACTATGCAGACGGTCGAATGGATCCAAGGTGGCGTGATCGGAGACGTAAGGGAAGTTCATTTGTGGACAAACCGTCCGATGTGGCGCCAAGGTTATTTTGATCGTCCGGCGGGAGTGGATATACCGTCTAATCTTAACTATGACGTGTGGTTGGGACCGGCTCCTGATAAACCTTATAATCCGGAGATGCTTCATTTCGCTTGGCGTGGATTATGGGATTACGGTACAGGCGCTATGGGGGATATGGGAGCCCATACCTTCGACGCTCCGATTTGGGCGCTTAATTTGGGTATGCCCACAAAAATACAAGCTACTTCCACCCCTTACAATAAGGACTATCTGCCACAATCGGAATGCGTGACGTATGAGTTCCCGGCTCGTGGGAATATGCCTCCGGTAAAGGTAACTTGGAGTGATGGGGGTATAAAACCGGCTCGTCCGGCGGAGTTGGAAGCGAACCGCCAGTTAAGGGAAGCGCTTTATATAGGCGATAAAGGCCTGATCATGCATGGTACCCATGGAGCGGAGCCGCAACTGATACCGGAAAGACCGGGGTTCGTAGCTCCGGAGAAGACATTAAAGCGACCGAGTAATATTTATGTGGACTTTATCGAGGCGATAAAGGAAGGTCGCAAAGCCGCTAATGATTTTGAGGTATCCGCTAAATTGACGGAGATTATGTTGCTGACGAATATCGCTGTCGCCGCGCAACGGTTGGATCTTACGTTGGAATATGACGCAGAGAATATGAGAATCACGAATTGTCCGGAAGCGAACGATTATTTCCACTATGAGTATCGTAAAGGTTGGAGCCTGTAAGGGACTTTCTTCTAAGGGTTAAGATTAATTTATAAATTGAATGGTTATGAATAAAGATGTGAACAATGGTCAGTCCAGACGTGAGTTTCTAGGAAGATCGGTCGCTGCTTTGGCGGCCGCGTCTTTCCTTCCGAGTGCTTTCTCTTGTACGGGGAAGAGTGTGGCGGCTCCCGCTCCGGTTGATACGGCGGCGGAGGCAGGCAAGGTTAACTCGAAGTTCGGTGGCGTGCAAATCGGCACGATCACTTATAGTTGGCGTTCCATGCCGGGTGGATTGGAGAATATCATCAAGTATTGCCAAGAAGCGAATATCAGTTCCATTGAGTTGATGGGAGGTGATCTGGAAGCTTATTTAGGAGCTCCGGAGAATCCGATGATGAAATTCTTCCGTCGGCAAGCTTCTCAACCTGCGGCGAAACCGGGTGAGAAACCTGCGGCTCCTCGTCGGATGGGTCCCCCGAAGTTTACTCCGGAGCAGCAGGCTGAGATCGATAAATATAAGGAAGAGGTGAAAGCGTGGCGTCTCGGGCTGGATCTATCGAAGGTGGAAGGTGCCCGTAAGTTGTTGAGCGACGCTGGGATATCTGTGCATATCGTGAAAATGCAACCTTCCGGCATGGGATCGGACGAAGAGGTCGATTATGCCTTCAAGGTGGCCAAGGCCATGGGCGCTAAAGCCGTGACGGACGAGATTAATTTGGAGACGGCGAAAAGAGTCGCTCCATTTGCCGAGAAGCATGGGATGTATATGGCTTTCCATAATCATATGCAATATGCCGAAGAAGGCTTTAGTTGCGATCCGATCTTAGCGATCTCTCCTTCTATTATGTTGAATTTTGATGCGGGCCACTTCTTTGGCTCTACAGGTATCCATCCGAATGAGATGATCAAGAAATATCATGATCGGATCTATAGTATCCACTTGAAAGATAAGACGGGGCCTACGACAGGGGACCAGCCGAATACGAATCAAGTATGGGGACAAGGGGAGATGCCGTTGGAAGACGTGCTCTTGTTGATCAAACAAGAGAAATGGCCTATCTATTGCGATATAGAACTGGAATATGATATCAAGCCTTGGTCTGACTCCGTGAAAGAGGTAGGCACTTGCGTGAAATATGCTCGACAGATATTGATGTAGATTATAGAATGTTGTCTTTGGTATGTCATTAATGGGATGACGAAAAGGTCGGTTCCCGGTGGAGCCGACCCTTTATTTTTTATTTATTGATCTCTTTCAGCAAATTTGGTGCGCACTTAAAATGGACAATGGTTCTAGGGATCAACATTAAAGTCTCTCCGCTTTTCGGGTTTCTAGCCAACCTGCTTGTCTGTAAGCGGGGAGTATAAACACCGAAACCCTGTATACATACCTTTTCTCCGGCTCTCGTTTTCTCTAAGATGATGTTATTCAGTTCTTCCAATATGTACCGGATTTCTGCTTTGTCATTACCGACTCTTTTCGATAATTCCTCGATTAGCTGACTTTTATTCATATCGTATTATTTTTTGAGAAGTTTGTTCTTTGCTCTGTTGTTAAATATTTTTTCCTGTATTGCAAAGGCGATAAGCCCGTGTGCCTCCGAAAGAAGCGTCCCAACGAGGATTGGTTCGAGAACTGCGTCTTCTCAACAATCTCTTGGATATTCAAGGTGGAGTTGGTGAGTAATCCTTTTAATTCTAGGATCATATATTCCGTAATCCAATCTTTGGCGGATTTGCCGCTTACCTCCTTAACAACCATGGTCAAGTATTTAGGGGTGATGCATAGAGAGTTCGCGTAGAACGTCACGCTTCTGTTCACTTTGTAATTACTCATGACCAATTGAAAGAATTTGTGGGTCAGTTCTTTCTTGTGTACATCTATCGTTGCCGTACTGTCTAAAGAATTGACTTTATAATGGTTATATATATCAAGGAATAATATGCGAAGTAAGAGTATAACCGACTCTCTTCGATACTGGTTTTCCGGATCGACGGCTTTTCTTATAAGTAATTCAAAGAAGTCTACAAAGGAAAGAGTTTCCACGTCTTCCATCTTGAAATAGTAATGTTGCCTCATATAGAAAAAGAAATGTGGCGAGAAACGACTGATACCGCTTAATATATCAGAATAAAAGGATTCCGTGATCGTGAAATATCTGATTTGGAAATCTACGCTAACGTCCGTTAATGCGACCAATTGCCCCGGCAAGATGATGATGAGCTCTTTGGGGGTTATAATGTGCTTGTTGGAATAGATATCAATTTTAGCGTTTCCTTTTACACAATAGATGACAATCCCTAATCTTATATAAGAAGGGTAAGTGGTAATAGGGAGTTCTTTGGAAAGTGTAAAGATCTTGAAGTCCTTCTCCAAAGAATAATCAATACCACTATTCGGCTCAACTATTTTTTTAATATTTCCCGACATTCTTTTTGTCTATGTTTCTTATGTAAAATTATAACTTCGTCTTTTACTATATTTATCTAGTGGTTGTTTGGTATAATATTACAGAAATATAGGTCTCGTTTTGGCGTTTTTTAAAGTTTGGCTTAAATGATACCTTGAAAAATAACCGCTATTGGATGTTTTTGTTTGTAGGTCTAATACTTTTTTGCAAATACGGTTGAGGTGATGTTAGGGATAACTTGTATTCTAAGGGCTGTGCGAGCTGGATGGAATATGTGTTAGGAAATATTAGTAATTAAGGTTAAGGACAAGCGTGCGAGACAAGAACGGGAAGGATTGCCTCGCACGACAGGCTTAGATCGTCTTTTAGATAAACTTGAGTATATCTTCTGCCTTTTCCGCTATATGATCGGGTGCGTATTTCTCTAATTCCGTACGAGGGCGAAAGCCCCATGTTACCCCACAGGAGGTCACTTCGCTGTTGATGGCGGTTTGCATGTCTACGTCCGAATCACCGACATAAAGAGTGCTCTCTTTGGATATGCTCGCTCGTTCTACGATCTCATTGACAATACTGGGATCTGGCTTCGCCTTTACTCCTTCACGCTGTCCGAGAACCTCCGTAAATTGTATGGAAGGAAAGAAATGGGCGATGAGCTTACGGGTAGCGGCTTGATATTTATTAGAAGCGACCGCCAGTTTTATCCCTCTTTCCTGCAACAAGGCTAATAACTCAGGGACACCGGGGTATGGAACGCTGCGATCCGTGTTATGCAGATCGTAATGCTTCAAGAACTCTTCCCTTACCTTTAGTATATTCTCTGCCGTCTTTTCACCTTCGGGTAACGCGCGTTCGAATAATTTGTTGATGCCGTTTCCTACGAAGAAGTTATACTCCTTTACGTCGTGCGTCGGAAAACCGTTTTGCCGCAACGCATGGTTCGTGCTATGGGCTAAATCGGCGATCGTATTTAATAATGTTCCGTCAAGATCGAATATTACTAACTTTTTCATTTTAGTTTTCTGGCAAAATTAATGGAATGTAGAGACATACTTTCCCTTTCGACTGATAAAATAGATGAACCGATTTAAAAATAGATAAAAGTATTAGGTCATATATAAGATATTTGTATCTTTAGGACAGGAATAGAAATCCTTTGTAATATATTGTATAACCTAAAATTGGAACATCATGGGAAAGAATCAATTAATTCACGGGAATGAATTTCATTTGCTGAAACAAGCAGAGATTCATAAAGCTACAGGCAAATTAGTCGAGTCACTAAACTTGGCAGCCGGTTCTACGGGAGGTTTTGATATTTATAAAGTTGTAGAGGCTTATTTTACGGATTTAGAGAAAAGAAAGGAGATCAATGATTTGTTGGGTATTTCCGAGCCATGTGAGACACGTGTCACGGAAGAATGCTTTTCTTAAATAAGCCGCAGTAGGAATAACATAGAAAAAGGAGATACCTGAATCAGATATCTCCTTTTATTATATCTCAAAGAAGGATCAATTACTTACCAGAAAGTTTTTCTTTCAAAGCTGCCAATTCCTCTATGTCACCTAATGTAGTCTTTTCAACCGGACCGGTTACCATTCCAGATTCCTCTTCTTTTTTACCGCCACGTTTTGAGGATGCCTTCTTTTCAGAAGTTGCCTTAGCGCCTTTTTGCTCATCTTCAAAGATGCGGCTGTGAGAAAGGATGATACGTTTAGCTTCCTTGTTGAACTCGATTACCTTGAATGAAAGTTTCTCATCTACTTGAGCTTGAGAACCATCTTCTTTTACAAGATGCTTCGGAGTAGCGAAACCTTCTACGCCGTAAGGCAAAGAGATAACGGCACCCTTATCCAATACTTCGATGATTGTACCTTCGTGGATAGAACCAACCGTGAAGATTGTCTCGAATACATCCCAAGGATTCTCTTCCAATTGCTTGTGGCCTAAGCTTAAGCGACGGTTTTCCTTATCGATTTCCAATACTTGAACCTCGATCTCAGCGCCGATCTGAGTGAATTCAGACGGATGTTTGATCTTCTTCGTCCAAGACAAGTCAGAGATGTGGATCAAGCCGTCAACACCTTCCTCGATTTCTACGAATACACCGAAGTTAGTGAAGTTACGAACCTTAGCCGCATGACGAGAACCTACCGGGAAGCGCTCCTCGATGTTTTCCCAAGGATCAGCCTTCAATTGCTTGATACCAAGAGACATCTTACGCTCGTCACGGTCCAAAGTCAAGATTACGGCTTCGATCTCGTCGCCAACCTTCATGAAGTCTTGAGCGGAACGCAAGTGCTGTGTCCAAGACATCTCTGAAACGTGGATCAAACCTTCTACGCCCGGAGCGATCTCGATGAACGCACCGTAGTCAGCCATAACGACAACTTTACCCTTAACCTTGTCACCAACCTTCAAGTTCGTATCCAAAGCATCCCATGGGTGCGGAGTCAATTGCTTCAAGCCAAGAGCGATACGTTTCTTCTCGTCGTCGAAGTCCAAGATAACAACATTGATCTTCTGATCAAGCTGAACGATTTCTTCCGGATGAGAAACACGTCCCCAAGAAAGGTCTGTGATGTGGATCAAACCGTCTACGCCACCCAAGTCGATGAATACACCGTAAGAAGTGATGTTCTTGACAGTTCCTTCCAATACCTGTCCTTTCTCCAATTTGGAGATGATATCTTTCTTCTGTTGTTCCAACTCAGCCTCGATAAGAGCCTTGTGAGATACAACAACATTCTTGAATTCTTGATTGATCTTAACAATCTTGAATTCCATAGTCTTACCTACAAATACATCGTAGTCGCGGATCGGCTTCACATCGATCTGAGAACCCGGCAAGAACGCTTCGATACCGAATACGTCAACGATCATACCGCCCTTCGTACGACATTTGATGTAACCTTTGATAATTTCGTCTTTTTCAAGAGCCTCGTTAACACGATCCCAAGAACGTGTAGCGCGTGCTTTCTTGTGTGAAAGGATCAATTGTCCTTTTTTGTCTTCTTGGCTCTCGATGTAAACCTCTACCTCGTCACCAATCTTTAAATCCGGGTTATAACGGAACTCGGACATAGGAACAACACCGTCAGATTTGAAACCGATGTTTACAACAACCTCACGTTTGTTCATAGAAGTAACGGTACCCATAACCACTTCTTTGTCTTTTACCGTGTTCAGGGTCTCGTCATACGTTTTTACAAGATCGTCCTTGCTTACTTCGGTGTAAGTCTCGCCTTGCTCGAAAGCGTCCCAGTTGAAATCTTCAACTGGCTGGATGTTTTTTAAATTTTCCATTCTTTAATTGTTAATACTAAGTTTGTTTTAATTAGTAAGTTAGACTTTATGTTGTCATCTCTCAAAAATCGGGGCAAAGGTAATGCTTTTTTTCTGATTGACAAGAGTTTTGAGGGGTAAAAACATTCATTTGGGTCGTGTTGGCTGTAATTACGGAAAACTGTTGATTTTTATTGATATTTATTTTGTAAGTTTGCGAATTGTAAGCGATAAATCAATGAGCAGAGGATTTTTAAGAAAGTCCAGCGTCAATACTTTTATAGGAATAGTGTGGATTTTGTTTGCGGTGGGCACAAGTGCGCAGAATGCCGTGAGTAAATTTCGTGCGGATAGCATACGCCAATCTTTATCACGTATCCAAAAACCTCAGGATAAGATACCCCTTCTTAAAGAATTAATCGGCTTGTACTGGCAATTGCCGGAGGAGGTACTAGCGTTGAAAGAGATAATCGATATCGCGATGCCTTTGGATTCCATCGGGATCGTATACGATGCGATGGCTGGCTTGAGTCGTTATTACCCTGCTATTAGGACGTTTGTCCGAGTCGGGGGCGCTCTTGAAACAGTATGATCATTTATTGGATTCCTTGGAAAGGAAGTATAATGGGGAGGGAAAGATTTTTCCGGTAAAACGTCATCGTTGCTTGATGAGTTGCTATTATTGCGAGCTGTATACCATGAAAGGGAATTCGGGAAAGGCACAGGCGTATTTGGATCAGGCGACCGCTTATTTGGATAGTTCTTTTGGGGATAGGGTGGAGGCTCAATATCTGCGGACAAAATCATTTTATTATTGGAAGGAGAAAGATTATAGGCATGCGTTGTCCGCCGTCAATCTGGCTTTAAAGATCAATCGTGATCTGGATAAGTTGGAGATGAAGAAAGCGGTATTGCAATCGTCCGGCCAATTGCAAGAGGCGGTCACTATCTATGAGGAGATCATCAATAAGACGGAGACGATCAACACGGATGCCTTCGACCGGCAAATCGAGCAACTCCGTGTATTGAATGACTTGAATGACCTGGAAAAGCAAGATCGGGAGTTGAAGCTGAAATCGGAGCAAGAAGCTTTGAAGCAGAAGCAGATTGTCGTATCTATCGGTCTTCTATTGGTCTTGATGGGCCTACTCTATATGTTGTGGCGTATTTATATGCATACTAAGCGGTTGAGAAATGAGTTGCTTCAGGAGAAAGACTCCTTGACCGCTTCGGAGAAGCAACTGCGGGTCGTGACGAAAGAGGCGGAGGCGGCGAACAAGAAAAAAAGCGCCTTTATCGCCAATATCAGCCATGAGGTGCGTACGCCGTTGAACGCCATTGTCGGGTTCTCGGAATTATTGGCGAGTAGCGAGTATAGCGAGGAGGAGAAGATCCGGTTTGCCGGGGAGGTGAACCATAGTTCCGAGTTGCTATTGAATCTGGTGAACGATGTCCTGGATTTATCCCGTTTGGAATCCGGCAAGATCAAGTTCAGCGTGAAGCCAAACGATCTGGTCGCCTGTTGCCAGAGGGCGTTGGATTCGATTCGCCATCGGGTGAAGCCCGGGGTCCGATTGACGTTTACTCCCTCGATTGAATCTTATACCTTGAATACGGATGCCTTGCGTTTACAGCAGTTGCTGACTAACTTGTTGTCGAATGCCGCTAAATTCACCTCCGAGGGAGAGATCAATCTCTCGTTTACCGTGGATGAGGGCAAGGAGGAGGTCTGTTTCTCCGTTACGGATACGGGCTGCGGGATCCCGGAGGATAAGTGCGAAAAGATATTCGAGCGTTTTGAGAAACTGGACGACTTTATTCAAGGTACCGGCCTAGGACTATCTGTTTGCCAGATCATCTCGGAGCAGCTTAATGGCTCTTTATCGGTGGACATCTCTTATAAGGATGGAGCCCGGTTTGTCTTTATACATCCAACGAATTTAATTGAGACCCCCATATGAGACTGAAGAATCGACTCAATAACTGGATATCCATACGTATGGGGATGGTCATCGTGATCTTCCTAGGCGTATCTTGCGGTTCGATGAGATCTTCCACACCTCCTCCCGCCAAGGATCGTTTAACGGAGATCGACAGCTTGGAGAGGTTATTGCCGGACTGCCCGACAATAGCGTCTACCTTGCCCTTATTGCGGCGGTTGGCATTCCTGTACCAGCAGCAATCCGAGATGAAGGTTTATAATGAACGTCTTTATGAAAATGCGATGGCGGTGGATTCTATATCTGTCGCATACTTGGGATTGAAGAACTTAGCCGAATATTATTACGATCAGTCTGTACGTGATAGTTTGGAATATTATTGTTCTCTCGTAGACTCCATAGCCAAGGCCCGGCATGAATACCCGAATGTGTTGTTTGACGTGAAGAGCCTTTCCAGCCAAGATCTCCTTTGGCTTGGGAATTATGAGCTGGCGATGAGCGAAGCTATGGATCTGTATCGGTTGGCGAGCAACTTGGATCATAGATATGGCTTGCTCCGTTGCTCGGAGACATTAGGATTGATTTACCAACGAATCCGGAGGGATAGCGACGCTGTTGTCTCTTTTCAGGAAAGCCTTGATTTATTGAAGGATATAAAGGATGTGCCGGATATCATGGATACTAAGGTCCGGTTAACTTCTTATCAATTGGAGAGTAGCGTACGGACGAAGCAATATGCGTCGACGGAACGGATCTTAGGGCAATATATGGCTTTGCTCGATGAGCAGTATAAGATCTACCAAGAGAAAAACGATCTTTTGTCTATTAAAAGAGAATATTGGTTACTTTATTCTTTTTACACGAGTTTTTATCTTTCGCAAGGAGACTTGGAGAATGCCAAGCGTTCGTTGGATCAAGCCTCTTCTTATGCGGATAGTAATTGGGTTGAGGGAGATTATGCGATCAATACCTACCTGACGGTTAAGGCCCGTTATCATAAGGCGGCAGGAGACATTCCGCTGGCGCTTCATTGTATAAATGAAGTGCTGGAGACCGAGCGGCTGCCCGAGGATATCCAGTTCAAGGCGGATATCTTGAAGGAACAGGGACAACTTGGGGAGGTCATGGCTCTATATGACGAACTTTATAGTACGCTGACGAAAAGGCGGGGAACTTCTTTTCTCCGGCAGGTAAACCAATTGCGTACCTTGCATGAGCTGCATGAAAAGGAGTTGAAAGAAACGGAATTGAAGGAGGCCGGGCAACGCATCGCCCGGAAACAGGATCTGCTGATCTTTATCCTATCCATATCGGTCGTGCTGTTGATCCTTCTCTATGTCCTGTTTTTGTACTACCGTCATCTACGATCCTTGAAGAACCAGTTGCAGCGGGAGAAAGAGTTGCTTTTGGAATCTCAAAGACAGTTGATAAAGGAAAAGACCCGTGCGGAAGAGGCTAGCTTGATGAAAAGCGCTTTCCTTGCGAATATGAGCCACGAGGTCCGGACTCCGTTAAATGCTATCGTGGGGTTCTCCGGTTTATTGGTGGAACCTTCTACCGATGAGGAGGAGCGGAAGGAATATTCGTCTATCATCCGGAACAACACGGATCTGATGTTGAATCTGGTAAACGACGTATTGGACTTATCCCGGATGGAGACCGGAGACCTTCATTTTGACATCAAGGATCATCTGCTTTTAGTATGTTGCCAAATGGCTTTGGAGAGTGTACGCCATCGGATACCGGATGGGGTTAAATTGACTTTTTCTCCCGCCGGGGAACCAATCGTGGTACATGTAGATAATCTGCGCCTGCAACAACTGTTGACAAACCTGTTGACAAACGCCGCTAAATTTACGGAGAAAGGCGAGATTAATCTATCGTTTCAACTTGAGCCGGACCGGAAGAAGGTATGTATAGCCGTTACGGATACGGGCGCCGGAATCCCCCTTGAAAAACAGGCTACCATATTCAACCGCTTTGAGAAGCTGGACGATTACAAGCCCGGCGTGGGTTTGGGGCTCTCTATCTGTCTCCTGATCGCCGAGCGGCTGGACGGCGCCTTGTTTATCGACTCTTCGTATACAGACGGGGCTCGCTTCGTGCTTATCCTTTCTTGTGAAATAGATTCCTCAATTTATAATCCGCCAATAGAAGTATGAGCGTGATGGCCCCTATGTATAAATAGAAAGCCAAGGCCGATGTGCTTATCGTGGGGATGGCTATCTTGGGTATCTCCATATATACGAAAGATACGATCGCGAGGGAAATCATGATAAGCGAGGCCACGATCGCCGCTAACAGGCTGAACCGTTCGTCACGTTTCTTCGCCTTTGCGGACTCAAGCATGATTTGTCGCATTACGTTCGAACGGAACGAGGCGGGAAGCTCCTCCTCCGGTATGCGTTTGAATAAATCCCCCAATAAATCGGGTTGTTCCTTATTTGTGTTTATCTTACTCATGATCCATTCCATTTAATAATACAAACAATTTTTTTCGGATGCGATGTAGCTTGACTTTAATATTCGAGGCGGTCAAGCCGGTGATAGAGACCAGTTCTTCTATTGTTTTTTCTTTCCAATAAAAGAGCAAGATCAAGGCCCGTTCGTCCGGTAGAAGTTGTTCAAGGGCGACTTCCAATCTTTGAACCTGTTCCGTGGATTCGGTTTGTCCGAACAGGTTCGTAATTTCCTCCTCCGATACGTTTTCAAGTGTAGTCTCCTCAATCGCTAGAAACTCATATCTCTTCTTCCGGACCGACGAGATCGCCGTGTTGTAAGCGATCCGGTAAATCCATGTGGAGAAACTGCAATCCCCTTTGAATGAGGCGAGGTTTTTGAATACCTTCATAAACGTATCTTGCGCCAACTCCTCAGCCTCCTCTTGGCTTCGTACCACTTTGAGGATCAACGAGTGAATCGGACGGCTATACTTGTCCAAAAGGCAAGCGAAACATGCCACGTCCCCCGCTTGTATCCTTTGTATGTAATATGTATCGGTATACAATTCCATTGTACTTAATGGACGCAAGCCGGGTAAATAGGTTACAACTTGCGGTAACAAAAATAAAAAATATTTTTCAGCCCGGAGGTGTAACCTATGGGAAACTGTTGCGTCAAATTAGCAAACAATATGAATGAATCAATTAAAATTATACAGTTATGATGGATTTTATTTCTGTTCCGCTAGTTGTCGGAATCGTTTGTGCAGGTATTTACGGATTATTTGAGTTGTTTGTTCGCAAGAGGGAACGTTTGGCGATTATCGAGAAGATCGGTGATAAACTGGATACCTCTGCTTTCGATGGTAAATTGGGACTGCCTAACTACATGCGAAACTTCTCGTTCAGTAGCTTAAAGGCCGGGTGCCTTTTGGCGGGAATCGGATTAGGTTTGTTGGTAGGCTTTATTATTAATATGTGTATGGCGACAAATTCTTATTATGATGATGGTTGGTACAGGCATGAGGTAGCGGGTACGGCTTATGGGGCTTCGGTTCTTTTGTTCGGGGGAATCGGCTTGATAATAGCGTTCGTCATTGAGCTGAAACTAGGTAAGAATAATAAATAGCCATAGGCTTGCCTGTATAGACGTAGCGTGCTGCATGCAGCACGCTACGTCTATACTACAGGTAGATCTCCCCGAAGAATTCAGGACAATGGAAATTAGGCTCGGGAAGGTCGATCGGACTCCAACTAACGAAATGCGGATTCATTGTTTCATCGGCGCATTTATAGAAGTTCCCTAGTATTTTCTCCGGCAGATTACTAGGATCTAACCCCATCAACTTGAGTGGTATGACTACGATTAAGTTCCATGTATGAATACCTTTAATCTCCTCGAATGCCCTTCTTCTCACGGATGGGAGTCTTATGATGCTTTTATACTCTTCTTGCGAAAGCGACGTCTTGATATCCCGTGAGGTACGGCGGGCGGCATCGCAAGTCCCGATACAATTAAACTCGAAATTCATATAATGCGAGTCACCTTCCTTTTTCATGAAGAATTCCACGCAACTATCCTTATGGACCGAGGAATTGTCCATCTCATAAGACGCCTTTAGCGAATTACCCTGCACGCTATATCGTATATATAGATTTTTCTCTGTCCGGGCTATATTAAAAGCGGTGATCGGCTTATATGGATACTCATGCCAATTGGCATGGGTGAGGAACTCACGTTGGGATTGCACCTCAAGAATCGGTTCTATGGATGTTATATCGAGTACATCCAGAACAGGGATAACAGGAACTTTCAGTCTTTTCATTTTAACTATAGATTTGAAGTAAAGGCCATTGTAAGTAGGAGGTCAATAAAACCGATAGGGCACCGATAATAGACAATACGATAATGACAGAGCCCACGATCCGGTTCAGTAACCAAATACCTCTAACGTTGAACCATTTTCTCAGTTTTCCAATAATATATGTTATGCCGAACCACCAAAGAACGGCCCCTAACCCTATGCAAACAATGCCCAATACCAGCAGCCAAAACGAATGTTCAGGCAGCACGAAACCAAACCGGGCGAATAATCCTATATAGAGCAAGACGATTAACACGTTGCTAAAGGTAAGTAGAAAAGCTGTAATAAAGTCTTGGGTGAACGATAATTTTTTTTCTCGGTGTTTCTTTAGGTTCCTAGTCGGGTTGCTTTGGAAGATATAATACCCGAAAATGCCGAGAACGATACTTCCGATCAATTGCAGGGGCGCTTGGTTCGCCTCCACGAAGTTGACCACAACTCCCATGCCCAGACAAGTCAGTGCCGCATAAATCACGTCGGATAGAGCGGCCCCTAATCCGGTGACGAACCCGTGCCAACGTCCTTTATTTAGTGTTCTTTGTATACAGAGCATACCGATGGGGCCCATGGGGGCCGAAACCAATACACCTATAATGATTCCTTTACTAACGATTCCTAGCATTAAGTTGAGTCTCTTCTAGTTTCTTGGGCAAAGATACATCCATTCCGCGATAAAAAAAAGGTAAAAAACGTAAGATACTGTAGGGACGAGGCTCGCTCGTCCCTTATTTCGGGAAATTGGGACTGTACAATAGGGTCGTATCGAGAGTCATCAATTTACCGTCTTTCACGAATGAATCTCCTCGCTCGGACAGATGCTCTACCATCATCTTGCGTAGTTCGGACAACTTATTCTGATAGGCTGCGTCCTCACTAAGGTTATGTGTCTCTCCCGGGTCTTCCCGTAAATCGAACAACTGCTCGCTTCCGTTGTGGAAATTCCAGATATACTTAATCTTCCCATCGGTAAGGGCTGCCCAGTAATTATCGTCGCTATAGCAAGTGGCATGCTCCATGTCTATATAGGGGCGCCATTGTTCCTGCTGGCCTTGGATCAGCTTGAGTAAAGACCGCCCGTCCATATCGGGAGGAACCGACCCGCCGGCGATATCGATAAAGGTAGGCAAGAAGTCTCTCAGTTCTACAGGTTGTTCTATGCTGCTTCCGTCCGGTATGGATTTGGATATACCGGCGGGCCATTTTACGATATAAGGAATATGGGCCGAACCCTCGTACGGATAGGTTTTCCGCCAATGATAATGATCGCCCAACATATCACCATGATCCGCCGTGAAACAAATCAGGGCATTGTCGTACATACCTTTGTCTTTTAGGGTCTGGATGATTTGCCCTACTTGATCGTCGATAAAGGTGATATTGGCGTAATAATGGCGACGGGAGTTTATGGCATACGCATCCCCGAAATTACCGAATGGGGCATCCGATGCTCCTTGGAGAGGATCTTTCGGCTCGGCGTATTGTCCGCACCAATCTCCTATATGGGGTTTCGGGATATCTGCGTCCTTATACATATCCAGATAACGTTGAGGCGGATCATAAGGACTATGCGGGCGGGCGAATGATACCTTGAGGAATAAGGGCTTGTCGTTGTCGTAGTTCCGGATCAACTCGCAAGCGGTCTGTCCGGTCCAAGCCGTAGGATGAAGCCGTTCGTCTAACTTATAGACACCGGCGGCATGGTCGTTCCAGCCGATACCCGTAAGATCCGGGTCTTTGCCGGGTGCCTGCAATTGAAACCATTCCCGGTAATCGCTGATGAAATCGGGACTTTCCACCCGGCCACTCTCGTCGATCAAGGTCGCGTGGAATCCGTGAAGTGCTTTCTGCGGAAACCAATGCATCTTACCGATCCCGAAGGTATAATACCCCAGATTCCGCATCATCTGAGGCATCTCGTAACGATACTTCAAGGCCATGCGTCCGTATCCCAGCATACCATGATGCCAAGGAGACATCCCGGTCAATAAACCGGCCCGTCCCGGAGTACTACTTGGAGCGGAGGAATATCCGCTCACGAACAACGAGCCTTCTTGCGCCAGCCGGTCGATATTCGGTGAGATCACCGCCTTGTTTCCCATGCAGCCGAGGGCGTCGCCCCGTTGTTGATCGGTCATGATCAAGATGATATGCGGCTTACCGCTCTTTACGGGCATGGCGGGAGAGACGGCGGTCTCTGCCTCTTTCCCGCTTTTGCTATGCGTCATCCCCGGAAGTGTCGCACCCAGACCGATTCCGAGGGATGATTTAATGAAGTTTCTTCTTTCCATTATTTAGCCTTGATAGTGTGATCCCGAACTCCTTTTAAGATTCCCTGCAATTGGAAAACGATCTCCGGATGTTGCAAGGCCTTGTTTCCTTCCTCGTAGACCTTCGTCATGTCGTATAACTGAGGCTCGGGGGAATATCCGGTCTCAATCTTCTCATATTCCATGATAGCGGAACCTACGCTCGGCTCGATATATTTCCAATCTTTCGTACGGACGGAGAGTGCCTTATTAAGCGCTTGCTCGATTACCCACGGGCGGTCTTCCTTGCTTTTCCCGATCCAAGTATCCAGATAATCATAACTATCCGGCGCGCTTCCTTTCGGAAGACGGGAATTCGTCAGTGAGGCAAGGGAGGCGAACCAGTCGATCTGGCTCACTAGCGCATCTGATACGGCGGCTTGCTTGATCTCCTTTGGCCAATGTACGATAGCCGGGATACGGGTTCCCCCTTCGAAGGCACTGTATTTATTACCTCTAAGCGGGCCGGCGGGTTTATGATCGCCTAATAGCTCCACGGCCCGGTCCGCGTAACCATCGTCTACGACAGGTCCGTTGTCGCTTGACAAGATGATCAAGGTGTTTTCCGTCAATCCCATCTCATCCAATGTTTTCATCAATTGGCCTACGCTCCAGTCGAATTGCTCGATAGCGTCGCCCCTCACGCCCATCGGGTTCTTTCCCCGGAAACGGTCGTGCGGGAAGCGGGGTACATGCACGTCGTTCGTGGCGAAATACATGAAGAAAGGCTTCTCTTTATTCTCCTTGATAAAATCGATGGCGTGTGTCACGATAGAATCGGCGATATTCTCGTCTTTCCAAAGCGCCTTGCCGCCACCTTTCATGTAACCGATACGGCTGATTCCGTTTACGATGGATTGGTCGTGCCCGAAACTAGGCTTCTGGTTGTATAATAATTCCGGATTATCTTTTCCGGTCGGCTCTCCGGGAAAGTTCTTCTGGTAACTGACATAGATCGGGGCATCCGGATCGTAGTTCGCCACCTGCCCGTTCTCGATGAATACGCAGGGGACGCGGTCTGCCGTCGCCGCCATGATATAGGAATAATCAAATCCCAGATCGCCAAGGGCGGTGGGGAGTGGGGCGTTCCAGTCTTGCTCGCCCGCTTTGTCTCCTAGGCCAAGATGCCATTTGCCGATAGCGGCCGTGGCGTATCCCGCGTTCTTGAACATATCGGCTATCGTATAACGCTCCGGTCGTATGATCATTCCGGCGTTTCCTGCGGCGATGTCCGTTCCCGGGCGGCGCCATGCGTACTCTCCGGTTAGCATGGAATATCGGGAGGGCGTACTGGTAGAGGCGGTTGCGTGAGCGTTGGTGAAGCGGATACCGTTCTTGGCGAGCCGGTTGATATTCGGGGTTTTCACTTGCGTGCCGTCGTAGCATTCCAAGTCTCCATATCCCAAGTCATCCGCATAGATGAACAATACGTTTGGCGTTCTAGGTGTAATGTCTTGTCTCTGTTGGGCTTTTGCGATACCGGCTGTAAGAAGCGAGGCACCGATCCCTACGATAAGTGTTGATTTCATGTTGTTTATTATTTAGATGTTCTATAAAGAGTTTGTATTATGACTCTATTTCGTTATCAAAATCAAGAAGGTTATCTGTCTGGTATTTATCAAAATCGGATTGGAATAGACGGTCTTGAATGATACGGTATTTCTCAAATCTTTTCTTATCAACGACATAGCCGCGAATGGCAAACTTGTAATATTTAGTTGCGTAGCTTTTGCCATCGGAAGCAGTTCGTCGGAATTTCCGACAGACTGAGTCTTCTTGTAATTCTTGGCTTTGAAATATATTTTGTAGATGTTCCGTGATAGTGGAACGGCTTTTATCGAACAATACGGCAATAGCATCCTGCGTCAGCCAAAGGCTTTCGTCTTGATATAAGACTTCTATACCTTCTTCTTTATTTTCTATTTGGAAAATAAAGAATTCAGCCGTGCTGTTGTGTATCTGCAATTTCTTATTCATGGCATGTTCTATGGACATTAATTATATACAAAAATAACCAAATTATTTCAGAATCAGGGTAACTACACCAAAATATCTATGAGATGGAGCTTAGGAAGAAATGCTTTTTGGCTCTGGTTAAAAGGGGGGCTTATCGTATATTTTCATGTACGCTCTTGCTCCTTATCGAATGATGCTGTAAAAAGTCGTACGTGTTTCCCGAAAAACATGTACGACTTTTTACAGAAACACGTACGTGTTTTTCAAAAATCACAATCGTGTTTTTTTAAGGTGTTGATATTAAGCAATTTATATATTTGTGCCATTTGTATACCTTATTGTATATTATTATTACCAAGACGGAACACGCACTGCCTATACAAGAGTGGGTAATATTGATATTGAAGGGTATGCACATGACATGGGATTCACTTCCTACCCAAGTGGATGCCAGCAAACATTCTTGTAAATGAAGAAAAGTTCGGAGAGTGAGTTCGGAGACACTGCGGATAAGCCTAAAAATATAGGTAGAACAGCACAGAAGATCATCGACCTTGTCATTTCCGACCTTTCTATGTCAGCCGAAGCTATGGCTTATAAAATTAGGTATAAGTTCCCGTGCTGTAGAAAAACAAATCGCAAAATTGCGTTCTATGGGTATATTGTCTCGTGAAGGCGCAGACTTTGGTGGTTATTGGCGTATTATTTTAAGTTACCATTTTGAGGGGATGAGACGCAGCACGCTGCGTCTCTACAACTGGAGACAAAATTGGGCGAAAAAAGTAAGTTAGCTTGCTTTGGAAGTGAGGTATTGGAGTTTGAAAATCAAATAAAATATTATACATTTGCATGACTGGATAAGTCAAAGCGAATAATTGGTATCAAACAATGATAAACTAAAAAACATATGGATTATCTTAGGTTGAAATATTATTAATACGTATATTTGCGACAAGAAAAGGCTTTTTAATTAAGAGCCTCGTGTTGCGTGTGATATTTGTGCTGTAGGACGAAAATCGGCTAATTTTCTTAAATCTCCCTATGCACGAAGAAGGCCCCGCAACCCTTTACTGGATATACGTGTTATCTATGCTAATATAGTATGGATATATTTTGTATACAGATAAAGGGGGCGTGTGGCTGACTTTATTGGGAGTTGGGTCTTAGCCGAACCTTCGTCTACATAAATGTTCAGTCCTCGCCCTTCCTTTATTTTATAAGAAAGGACCACTACTTAACAAAAGCCATATAGCGCTCGTCTTTACGAAGGACATCTTTTCTAAAACATGTCTGGATCTTGTAAATCTAATAATTAATCATGTAAAGTGAATGGCTTATGGACGCTTGTAATATTGATGAGATCCAGAATCTCTTTATTTACTACTCCGCTTGTTTCAGCAAGTATTTTCCAGAGTTAGGGTTTTATTGTAATGAGAGGGAATTCCAGATACATGGTATCGTGCGGAGATATAGTGACATTACGGGAGTGTCCCATGATGGCTCTTATTTCTTAATTGAGATGCGAAAAGAATACCTGATCTACTTACCGTTATTGGTCGGTTCCAAATTCCGCATTTTAACTAAACAAAAACAACTTTATTCGTAATACAATCTTATGCTTATGCCAGAACTCATATCCATAGAAGAAGCCGCCCGTATTACCGGTTTCCCGTACGAGGAGATTGAAGATTGGGTAAAATCCCGAAAGATAACCTCTTTCCATACGAGAACCGGTACACGTATGGTAGATCCTGAGAACCTACGTGATTTCATTGCCCATATCGAACATCTAGGGATTCAAAAACTATACTTGCAACTGGTCATTCAAGACAAGGAGGAGGAAGCCGACGAGATTATCGCCCAGTACGACGATTACCTTTTCTGCCTACAATCCTTAAAGAACATCTCTCCCCTACTTAAACAAATCATCGCCGAACTATCCACATTTATAGATGATAAGCAAGATCGGTATATATTCACGGAAATAACCTCTGGGGCAAAAATACTGGACGTAGCCAAACGCTGCGATATATCTTACGATAGGATGTGCTACCGATATAAGAACATAGTACTCCGCTTGCAGGAAAACACCGGATTCTTAGCCGAATATAAGAAAACGATCAGCTGTCAAGACCTAGAGATAGAGCGCCTGCGGCTTGAGAAGCGAAACATGGAATATGAGCTGAGAACGCTCTATAAAGCAGTCCTCAAAAGTGGCTTGAGTCTCGATGCTCCGAAATCGTCGTTCGACATCCCCACGGATGCGGCCAGACGGATCTCCCTACCGGTCACAAGCCTAACCCTGTCTCCCTACATCCGTAAATGCCTCCAAAAATTGGAGCTGGAAACTATGGAGGACCTATTGCGCTACGCTAGGAAGAAAGGGCTCGATTCTTTGTTGAAGATCCCGGGATTCGGCCCTCTCGGTTTAGACCAGTTAAAATTTCAGCTGGAAAAGCATAAGATCATGAATAAGGCCGGAGACTCGGATCTCTATCAATACATCATCAATGAACCGGATAGCTGAACACAAAAAGAGCCTCTCTTCACAGGGAGGCCCTTTTTATGTGATGCCGGAAATAACCAATAAAAACTTCCCGACACTACGGTGTTAATCATCTTATATGCTTACATAAAATTAGCAGAAGGCTTTGGTTTGCGATATACTAATAGTGTTACATTCTTTTTGACATTGCAAAGATACGTCGGCCTATAAGGGTGCGCAATACCTATATATATGTAAAAAAGGAGAGCTCATACCTATTAATTGTTATATATCTTTTCATGGAGATCGATTTTTAGAACTAATGATCTTCTCGCTTGTAATAACTAACGCTTACCTCTGAAATAATACAAAACCGTATTTTCCAAAATTAACTATCAAGTTGTCTTGCGGGTCAATAATGGGGCCTATTCGGTATGACGTCTTGAAAATATTCTTCCGGGATACCTATGAGTAGGTAATTAGGGTCTCATTTTACCTACTTCGGGCGATTGTAGCAAATTCTCAGCCCCTGTAATTTTGCCAAAAATTATAAAACGCAATGAGAACGTTAACAAATTTATTAGCGATTGGATTACTTTCCTTTACCGCTCTACATGCTCAAGAGAGTAATATGAGCTCTACCGTAAAGGCATCGGAGATGTATGCCGACGGTTTTTCTAAATTCCGTTTTGGAGGATATGGTGAGATGGCTGCCAGTTATATGGATTATGACTGGAATTGGGTGACACCTCAAGGTACATCACATATGAATCGGGCTACTGTCTCTATCCCTCGTTTTATTTTAGCTTTTGATTATAAGTTCTCTCCCAAATGGGTACTGAGTTCCGAGATTGAGTTTGAGTATGGAGGAACAGGCGCCGCACGGGAAGTGGAGTGGTACGAGGAGAATGGAGAATATGAGACCGAGATCGAGAAAGGTGGCGAGGTCGCCTTGGAGCAGTTCCATATCTCTTATCTGATGAACAAGCATTTAAACTTCCGTTTTGGACATATGATCGTACCGGTAGGCTTGACCAACGCACATCATGAACCCTTGAACTTTTTTGGTGTATATCGTCCGGAAGGAGAGACTACCATATTACCTTCTACTTGGCATGAGACGGGTGTGGCTCTATTTGGTGATTTAGGAAATTTCGATTACGAGTTACAAGTCGTTTCCGGTTTGGACCCACAAGGTTTCCGTATGGAGAACTGGGTTGGCAAAGGTACGCAAGGCGCTTTCGAGGAAACTCAATTTACGCATCCTGCCTTTGTGGCTCGTGTCAACTATAATGGAGTGAAGAAATTTAAAGGCTTACGTGTGGGCGCTTCTTTTTATTATAACCAACCCTCTAAGAATAGTAGCAAACCGCTGCGTAACCAAGGTGAGAAATATCCGCTTACCATCGTGACGGCGGACGCTCAATATAAAAGTCCGAACAATAATTTGATCGCCAGAGGTAATATCGTTTACGGCCATCTGGGCAACAGCAACGCTCTGACGAAGGTAAACAATAACTCATCTTCAGCTTCCGGATATCCTAATTCAACCGTGGCGGAGACCGCTGTCAGTTATGCGGCTGAGGTTGGCTATAATGTAGGTTCCTTCTTTAGTCGGAAAGCCCCTAGAATTTATCCTTTCGTTCGCTACGAATATTATAATCCGATGCAATCCGTAGAAAAAGGCAGTAATAAACTGGCGGATAGACGTCTTCAAAAGAGCGTGATTACGGCTGGCCTTAACTATTACGCATTGCCTAATCTGGTCGTAAAGGCGGATTATGCGCACCGTATTGTAGGTAAGGGTGATTATAATAGCCAGAATATGGTTTCTGTCGGTATCGCTTATATCGGCTGGTTCTTATCAAGATAATAGACTATTAACAAATATATATGTAAGAATATGAAAAAAGTACTTTTATTACCCATGATGTTGATGGGTGTGGCTTTGAGCTTCACTTCTTGTGGAGACAACGATGATCCGGGCAAGGACCCCGATGTTGTAACTTATGACTTTAAGAATCTTCCTGCGGATTCGGGTGCAAAACCAACAGAAGATCAGATGAGTGCGGTTGTCGCTACTTTCGTTGATGAGGTAGCTTTGCCTACCTATAAGGATATGTTGACAAAGATGACTGCCTATAAAAATGCGGTAGACAAGTTCATCGCGTCTGGTTCTAAGAATGATTTAGCGGATGCCTGCGACGCTTGGCGTGCGGTTCGTGTACCTTGGGAACAAAGTGAGGCATTCTTGTTCGGTGTGGCGGATTTGGCACAGCTCGACCCGAGCTTGGATAGCTGGCCTTTGGATAAGAACGGTATAGAGGAGATTATAGCTACAGGAGAATTCAGCAAGATTTCAGGAGCTGTAGACGAAGACGCGGAAGATGGTCCTCAAAATTTACGTGGATTCCATACGGCGGAAAAGATGTTATTCTTAGACGGCGAGCCTCGTGATCTGGAAACAAGCCCGTTCGCAAAGAATGAATTGGAGTATTTGAAGTTAGTGTCCGAACGTATGTTATCTGATACTCAAGACTTATACAATGGTTGGTTGAAAGGCTTAGGAACTTCGGATGTTCCTTCTTCTTATGCGGAGGCTATGAAGAAACATGACGGTTCTGCCTATTCCATTGGTAATGTTTATCAGGCGATTGAGCTTATGCTGAATGGAAATAATGGTATGGCCGGAATCTCCAATGAAGTAGGTTCCGCTAAGATAACTGACCCGGTGACCGCATGGAATGGAAGTAATAAAGACGCTACTGACCCGAATAACCCCGGTGTCTTGGCTGTAGAGTCTTGGTATAGCTGGAATTCCTTGGACGACTATAAGAACAATATCGTAAGTATCAAGAACGCTTATTTCGGCGGTCGTGATTTGGATGAGGAATCCGCTTCCGAGAGTAGCTTGCATGCGTTGACTAAAATGATTAATCCTACGTTGGATAGTTTGATGGTAGTTCAAATTGATAAGACAATCGACGCTATCAATGCGATCGGCTATCCTTTCCGTAACAATCTAGGGGATACGGAGCATATCAATACGGCTACAGAAGCTTGCGCTGATTTAACGACAGGTTTGGGCGTTGTTAAGTCTAAGTTCACGAACTAATCGGACAAGCCGATACGATGAAACGAAGATTACTTCTATTATTCGCTTTATCCGGTAGTCTGCTGTGTAGTTGCGAATCCGAGGACTTGGAAAATTGGCAGGTTAAGAAACCCAATGGGCAGGTAGCTTCCGAGAAGGAGTTGTCCGCGGGTATCTCAACCATTTTCTCCAATGCCCCGGATGCGTACGATACGCAGGCAAACTGGGTTACGGGCGAATTAGAGACGCGATTTAATCGTGGTGATGGATTGTACGACGATGCTCGCGGTGTTGAGAATGTGGATGGTGGAGGACTAGGGCCGCTTTATGCCGGATATTCTTGCGGTTCCTGTCATAAAAGTACCGGGCGGACCCGTCCGGCTATAGCTGATGGAGGTTCCGGCCCCGGCTTCTCATCCATGCTTATTTATATATCACGTAAAAGTGGCGGCTATTTTCAAGATTACGGCCGGGTACTACATGATCAAGCGATATACGGAACGAAACCGGAGGGAAGGGTTAAGATTACTACTACTTCCCAAAAATATACGTTTCCCGATGGGGAGGAATATGAGTTGGTCACTCCTCATTATGAGATAAAAGAATGGTATGCCGATAGTATCCCGATGTCGGATTTACGGATTTCCGTACGTCAACCCTTACGGCATGTCGGAATGGGGCAGATGATGGCGCTCGACTTGGATATGCTAAAGCAGATCGCCGCTAAAAGCAATTATCCGGAATATGGTATTAGTGGACGTATAAACTATGTGACGGAAAAGGGAAAGAAACAGATCGGTATCTCTGGTAATAAGGCGAATCATGCCGACTTAACGGTGGAATTGGGATTCTCTTCCGACCTCGGTGTAACGAACGATCGTTTCCCGCATGAGGTAGGAGAAGGACAGGGTAATATGATGGGTTTTGCCATGACCGGGGCGCAGGTCTCTACGGAAGATATGGAAGATGTGGATTTATACCTCCAGACCTTGGGGGTACCCGCCCGTCGGAATGTGGATGATCCTACGGTTCTTCAAGGAGAGCAACTTTTCTATCAAGCGAAATGTCATTTATGCCATGTGACTTCCTTGAAGACACGCCCTCGCGGATCTGTCCTTTTGAATAATACGGAATTGCCTCAATTAGGTAATCAGGTGATCCATCCTTATTCGGACTTTTTATTGCATGATATGGGTGTTGAGCTAGGGGATGATTATCCCAGTGGCTTGGCCAACGGTAATGAATGGAGGACTACCCCGTTATGGGGATTGGGATTACAAGAGGTCGTAAACGGCCATACCTATTATTTACATGATGGCCGTGCCCGGAACCTGACGGAGGCTATTATGTGGCATGGTGGGGAAGGAGCTGCGTCGCGTACCCTATTCTCTCGCATGACAAAAGACGAGCGGGCCGCTCTGATTAAATTCCTACAAAGTTTATAAATAAATAACGCATAGAATCGAAATGAAAAAAATATATAGGACGTTGCTTGTGGTGCTTCTATCAGCAGGTGTTTTCTCCGTGAAAGCTCAAGATACAAAGAAAGAGATGGATGATAAATATGTAGAGAACGATGTGGTTTCACTAGCGGGAAAGAAGGGCTTTTCTTTTTCTACCAAGGCCGGTGATTTTTTGTTTAAGCCCTATGCGTTGGTACAGGCAAGCGCTTGCTACAACCGATATGACGACCAAGGGCTGGAAAGCCATTATGCCAAGAGCGTAGCGAACTCCGGTTTCGCGATCCCTAACGCTATTCTCGGTTTTACGGGTAAGGCTTTTGGACGGGTTACTTTCAATTTATCGCTGAATGCCGCTAAGAGTGGAGGTGCTTTATTGCAACAGGCTTGGTTCGACGTAGCGATCAAGGAGTCGTTTCGTATCCGTGTCGGTAAGTTCAAGACACCGTTTATGCATGGCTATTTAAGTACTTTGGGGGAGACGTTGTTTCCGGTACTGCCTTATTCCGCTTCCCAATCCGTATTGCTTCCTTACGACGTGAATTATGTCATACCGAATATGTCCACGGGATTCGACTTGGGTGTACAGGTACATGGTTTGATCCATGATAAATGGAATTATCAAGTCGGTATTTTTAATGGTACGGGTATCGACGTGAATTTGGCGACTAAGACAAACTGCGATGATCATAAATGGTTGCCTTCGCTGTTATATGCGGGTCGTCTGGCCTTTATGCCGAAGGGGGAGATGCCAACGTCTCAAGGCTCACCGGAGAATCTGAACGACGATAAGATGTCTATCGCCGTATCTGCCTCTTATAATGCGGAGGCCGAGTTCTTGACCAGTAGCGACACCCGTGTGGGCGTTGAGTTCGCATGGATCAAGAACCGCTGGTATGTGGCTGCCGAAGGTTACTATATGAATATGCATTTTACCAAGATCATGCAAAAGCCGGATAAGAATTTCTGGGGAGCTTACGCTCAATTGGGCTATTTCATCACTCCGAAATTGCAGGGTGCTTTGCGATATGATTTCTATGATCGTAACGCTACGGATGAGGGTGGTTTGTTGAATATGCCCGCCGCTGGTTTGAATTATTATTTCTTTAATAATAATTTGAAGCTACAGGTTATGTATCAATATCTAGGTCGTAGCGGTCATGCTACGCAGAATGACCGGGATGAGGACGCTATTGGATTGGCTCGTCACTCCGCTACGGCTATGTTGCAGTTCACGTTCTAATCTTTGGGTATGAAACGATATAGTCAATATATAATGTATGCCTTATTCCTGTTATTCGGGCTGGGTTGTGATGAGGGTAAGATTTATCCGGATGAGACGGTTGATTCCGGGCGAACCGCTACCGTGTCACTTTCTTTCACTGGCCTGAAAGCTTGGCCGAAGGAGAATATGCTCTCGTTATGTGCTTTTGGCGAGGATAAGTCGAAACCTTTGCAAACCCAGCGTATCAGTAAGCCGGCGGAAGACGGCAAAAGACTAAAACTCCGATTGAATAATGTCACTCCGGATACGAGGAGTATAGAGGTCGCTGTGATTAGTAGGGGATTGCGGTTGGTTTACTCCTATTATACGTCTCCGGTGGATGATTCGGACGAACCGCTTGATTTGTCTGTCGGCGAATTGGATTTAGCGAGCTTCAAACGTATACAAGCGCAGGTGTTCGACTTGAATTGCTTGTCATGTCATGGAGGAGGATCGGGATTGGCCGGTCAGCTGGATCTTAGGGACGATGTGGCTTATAAATCTTTAGTGAACGTAAAGGCGCCCCTTTCGGAAGAGGGTAAGAACTACGTGACCCCGGGTAATATAAACAATAGTTTCTTGCTGGATATATTGGAGAATAATCCGGTACATAAGGATATGTTCAATAGTTCCGGGAAACAGGAGGTCCTTGCTTTGATCCAAGGTTGGATCTTAGGAGGGGCATTGGATAATTGATAAGAAAGAAAATGATGAATTATACGAGGAGGATAGATACGGATAAAGCGGTAGAAATGCAAATCTCTTCATTCACGGGTAAAGGTGGAACAACGGAATATCAGGTGATGGTATCTATCACGGACCCTTGTTTGTCTTTCGTGGAGCAATTGCAAAACCTTTTGCGGGTTTATGTGACTGTCGTGAAGGAAGAGCTATCGAATGACGCTACCGCCGTTTTCCGCCGTTATTTTTTAAGTGACGCAGCTAATCAGACGGATAGCGTGATGGAGTGGGAGTGCGAGAGCGCCTTTTGCCCGCTCTCTATCGTTCAGCAGCCGCCTTTGAATGGAACAAAGATCGCTATGTGGACCTATTTGCAAACGGGGATGTCGGTACAAACGTACGATTCCGGTTTACTGGAAGCGTCGCATAACGGTTATAGGCACCTCTGGGGGGGAGGTGCCTTCAATAAGGCGGCCAATTCGGAATACCAGACCCGGCTTTTATTGAATGACTATGTGATGCAATTGATGGGGCAGCGTTGTACGTTGGCCTCTCATTGTGTCCGTACTTGGTTCTTTGTGCAAAACGTAGACGTGAATTACGCCGGTGTGGTGAAAGCCCGGAAAGAAGTTTTTATCACGCAGAATCTTACGGAGAAGACGCATTATATTGCTAGCACGGGTATTGAGGGACGTCATGCCGATCCCTCGGTGTTGGTACAGATGGACAGTTATGCGGTGGATGGATTGGAGCCGGGACAGATTCAGTTCCTTTACGCTCCCACGCACTTGAATCCTACTTATGAATATGGAGTAACTTTCGAGCGGGGTACGGCTGTTACGTATGGGGATCGTAAACAGGTCTTTATCTCGGGTACGGCGAGTATCGATAACCGGGGAGAGATTGTCTATCCGGGCGATATCGTAAAACAAACCGAGCGGATGATGGAAAATATCAGCGTGTTGCTGAAAGAGGCGGACGCTACTACTCGTGATATTACGCAGGCGATCTCCTATTTGAGAGATATGGCTGATTATGCGGTGGTTAAGAAGTATTTTGAGGCGCATTACCCGGATTTGCCACATTTGATAGTCTTGGCCCCCGTTTGCCGTCCCGGATGGTTGATAGAGACTGAGTGTATAGCGGTCGTGCCGACGGAGTCGTCCTTTAAGCCTTTGTGAAATAATAATAAATGTACGAGATATGGAAGAAAAAGGAGTATATTTGGCTATTCAAACACCAAGACAAGTTAGAAAGAAGCCTATGTATAAAAATGGAATGTACCGGGAAACCGATAAAATGAGTGATCTGATCTGCGAGAACTATCCGATGGTTTTAGTCATGAGCCGCTTTGGTATAGCGCTCGGGTTCGGAGAGAAGAATATCGGGGAGGTTTGCCGGCAGAATGGGGTGGATGCTTGTACTTTCCTGACGGTCGTGAATTTCTTGGTCGAGGAAGTGAATACGCCTGTCGAGAATATCAGCAAATGCCTGTCGATCGAGAACTTGATCCGCTATTTGCATAATGCCCATGATTACTTCTTGAACTTCCGCTTGCCACATATCCGTCGTAAATTGGTAGACGCTATATCCGGGTGCCCGGAGGATGTCGCTTTTGTGATCACGAAGTTTTTCGATGAGTATGCGGAGGAGGTAAATAAACATATGTCTTATGAGGAACGTGCTGTTTTCCCTTATGTCCGTAATTTGTTGGAAGGAAAGAGAGATCCGAAATACAATATTACGATCTTCCGTAAGCGTCATGATCAGATCGAGATGAAGATCACGGAGTTGAAAAATATCCTGATCAAATACTATCCGGGAGCGGGTACGAATATGCTGAATAGTGTCTTGTTCGATATTTTTGCCACGGAGGAAGACTTGGCTTCACATACCCGTGTGGAGGATTATTTGTTTGTACCGGCCATATTGGCTTTGGAAAAACAATTATAAGCATGAATCGATGAGTACAAATCTAAAGATTGCGATAGCCGAACCTTCTGTTATCATAAGGAGCGGACTGGAGAACCTGTTGAAACGGTTACCGGGTTTCCGTATCCAGATGGTGGAGATTCATTCGGTGGAATCTCTTTTCGACTCGCTTCGTATGCACAAACCGGATGTGTTGATCGTGAATCCGGCTTTGCCCGGCTATTTCACGTTGCAACATTTGAAGGAGGAAAGCGGCTGTGCCGAGATGAAATGTATCGCTTTATTATATTCTGTCTCAGACAGTGTGTTATTGCGTTCTTATGATGAACAAATTAACATATACGATAGCCCTGATGAGATCAAGCACAAATTGGAACGGTTGAACGCCGAGGTACTTCCGGATGACGAGCCGGAAGGGGATGACGAGCAACAATCGTTAAGCTCGAGGGAAAAAGAGATCGTAGTCTGCGTCGTGAAGGGAATGACAAACCGGGAGATAGCGGATCGTTTGTTTCTTTCTACGCATACGGTCATCACCCACCGCCGTAATATCGCTCGGAAACTTCAAATTCATAGTGCCAGCGGTCTTACGATCTATGCGATTGTCAATAAGCTGGTCGAATTAGGCGACATTAAACAGTAATCGTATATTTATAAGTAAGTTAAAGGGAATGTGGATAAGCGATAAAAGCGCCTTCCGCATTCCCTTTACTATTAATATAATTAAATTTAATGATCATATCTTATTAACGCTTATCGAAAACTAAAACCCGTTTATTCCTGTTTCTTCTTCAAATCATTAAGCTTATAAGAAATGAAGAAAGCATTTTTACTTGGATTAGCATTGTTATTTTCCTTATCTATGAGCGCACAGCATTTCGCGTTGAAGAACAATCTTCTCTACGACGCGACTACGACTCCGAACTTAGGATTCGAGGTGGGCTTAAGCAAAAAGGTTACATTGGATGTCTCGGCGGGATATAATCCTTTCAAGTTCAATGACGGTAAGAAACTGAAGCATTGGCTTGTCATGCCGGAAGTGCGTTATTGGACTTGCGAGAAATTCAACGGTACGTTTATTGGCGTGCATGCGTTGGGCGGACAGTATAATATCGCCGGGATTAAATTACCCTTTGGCATATTCCCTAATTTGAAGGATCATCGTTATGATGGTTATTTGTACGGTGGCGGACTTACGTTGGGACATCAATGGATACTGAATAAGCGTTGGAGTATAGAAGCCGCTATCGGCGCCGGTTATGCCCGTGTACATTATGATAAGTATAATTGCGGGGAATGTGGCTCCAAGATCGAGACCAAGAACTCGAACTATTGGGGTGTAACGAAAGCGGCCCTTTCTATCATTTATTTTATCCACTAAAAAACGATCTAGAGAGATATGAGACATTTATTGAGTATATGTATCGCTTTATTGTTCCTCGGAGGTGTGAGCCTACAGGCACAGAACGGTGTGCGGGGAACTGTTAGTTTCGAGAATGTAAGCGCAAAGAAGGACGGAAGCCAGCTTATGATGAATTTTACGACCAATCTGAGTAATCTGCGTTTGAAATCCCAAGAGATGGTCATACTGACACCGGTATTGCAATCGGTGGATAAATCGCAGTCTTACCAGTTTAACCCGATCGTGATTACCGGGCGGGCACGTATGAAGGCGTTGAACCGTGAGTTGGGTTTCGATAGTTATGAATTTCCCCAAACTCCTAGCTTGATTATCCGTCAGACGAAGAAGGGGCCGGAATTGATTCCGGTGGAATTGTCCGTACCCTATGCGGGATGGATGCGAAACGCTACCTTGATGGTGGATGAGAATACCACGGGATGCGCTTCTTGTGAGGTCTCAAATGACATCTATGGGGTGATGAGCCGTGTATTGCCTCCGTTAGCCCCTCCCGTTTATGAGCTTAGCTATGTTACTCCTCCGGTAGAACCTGTGAAACAACGGAGCGAGACGCATTCCGCTTATTTAAACTTTGAGGTAGGCAAGTCCGTATTGTTACGTGATTTCAAAGATAACGCTACCGTGCTGAATGAGGTGAATAAGATTGTAACGGAAGTCCGTAACGATAAGAATCTAAGCTTTACCGAATTTAAGGTTACCGGATACGCTTCCCCGGAAGGTGGCTACGATTATAATATGAGATTGTCCGAGAGTCGTGCCAAGGCTTTTGTCGCTTACATGAAAGATAAGGAGAAGATGGATCCTTCCTTGATGAAAGTGAATTGGATGGGTGAGGATTGGATCGGATTGCGTCAAGAGGTTACGAAATCAGATTTGGCGAATAAGAAGGAGATTCTGGAGATCTTGGATATTCAAGATATAAACAAGCGCAAGGCTAAACTACATGCCTTGAACGGAGGTCGGACTTATAAGATATTATTGGATAAATACTATCCTCCTTTAAGACGTATTGATTATACCTTGGCTTATATCGCACGTCCGTTCGACGTGAACGAGGCCAAGCAAGTGATCAAAACGAAACCTCAATATTTAAGTTTGAATGAGATGTTCTTGGTAGCCAATTCTTATGATAAAGGTAGCGATCAGTTCAAGGAGGTATTCGATATCGCCGTTCGTCTTTATCCGACCGACCCGATCGCTCAATTAAATACGGCGGCCCTTGAGATTGAGACTGGTGCTTACGATCCGGCCATCAGTCGTTTGCAAGGTATTAATTTGCCGGAAGCATGGAATAACCTAGGTGTCGCTTATGCGATGAAGAAGGATTATACGACCGCTATGCAATATTTCGATCAAGCTGCCCAAGCCGGCATGCAGGATGCCGCCGCGAACCGGGATGAGCTGGCCGCTTGGTTGGCCGAGCAATAATGGAGATACTTACCTTCGAATATAAAAAAAGCCCCCGTTTCCGGAGGCTTTTTTTGTGCTTATAATTTAGCTTTCCATTCATTCATCAACTCGGTAATGGTTTCCCGTACCGAAGTGATCTTATTCGCTCGCCAAGCGTTACTGCCGGCGAAAGCGTATCCATTCTCGAAATTCCCTTTGAAGGCGTTGTACAAGGCGGTGACGATACAATACGGGCTGCGTGATATATCGCACGTCTTGATACAGTTGAAGGGACAAGCTTTCGGTTGCTTGATTCCCGCCTTCACTTTCTCAAGGAAACTGCAATGGATGGCTCGTCCGGGCATGCCGACGGGACTTTTGATGATCTCTATGTCCTTCTCCTCTGCCTGTATATAGGTCTGTTTGAAGGCTTCCGAGGCATCGCATTCCGTGGTGGTAACGAACCGGGTTCCTAACTGAACGCCTGATGCTCCAAGGTCTATCATGCGTTTGATATCTTCACCCGTATAAATGCCTCCTGCCGCAATTACCGGGATCTTTTTGTCGTATTTCTGCTCGAAATGAGAGACTTCCTCTACGACTTGAGGTAATAATTCTTCCAATGAGAAATGCTGGTCTTCCAACTGGTTTTCCTTATATCCCAGATGTCCACCCGCTTTCGGGCCTTCTAGTACCACCGCATCCGGAAGATAATCATAGTTATTCTTCCATTTCTCGCAGATGATGCGTACGGCACGTGCGCTGGAAACGATGGGAACCAGCTTGGTGACGCTATCTTTCTTGAGGAAAGAAGGCAAGTCCAAAGGCAGTCCGGCACCGCTGAAAATGATGTCTACCTTTTCCGCTATACTGGTTTTCACCAATTCGGCGAAGTCGGAAAGAGCCACCATTACGTTTACGCCGATGATACCTTTCGCTTTTTCCCGGGCCTTGCGGATCTCTTCCGCTAACCCGAGATTCCCAGCTTCCGTATAATTGCTGGGTGACAATTTCTTATATAAAAGTCCGAGACCGGCTGCGGAGATAACGCCGATCCCACCTTCATTTGCAACGGCCGAGGCTAAGCCGGAAAGAGAGATGCCTACGCCCATTCCACCTTGGATGATTGGAATACGAGCCTTTAGGTCTCCGATTGTTAATGTCTTCATTAAAAAAATAAATATAGTGTTTCAATAATCGAGGCAAAGGTAGCACAATATCCCAATAAATGTGCGAAATGGACCAGAATTATCGCGCAAATATTCTAGTCATGTGCAATGTATGGAACGAACCGATTATTTTATGTAAATTCGTCCCTGAATAATTAGGCAAGACGTCTGTAACAGGATTGTAATGTATGTGAAACGGGTGTGAAACAGGAGCGTTGTAACTTTGCGACGCAAATATAGTTTTTATAGTTAGGAATGAAATTAGGAAAAGTTATAGCGCTCATGTTAGTGCTGCTTCCATTCAGTATGGGAGCGCAGGAGGTGGATCAGTCGGTGGAAAAACATATCGATTCCTTGGCTACGGAAGTGACTACCTTGGATAAGGTAGTCCAGAAGCTAAGCAAATTCAAGGTTTCCGCTTATATCCAAGGACAATACCAATATGGACAGGAGGACGCTACCTTGAAAGTGGGCGATAAGAACGAGAACTTGGATAAAGGGTTTAACCGGATCGGTATCCGCCGGGGGCGTATGAAGTTTGAGTACAATGATGGGATCGGAACAGGTGCTGTCCAGATCGAGGTGAATGATAAGGGAGTAAGTTTCCGTGATCTGTATATCGGTATCAAGGACCCTTGGACGAAGCGTAGCCAGTTGATGGCTGGTGTGTTCAACCGTCCTTTCGGTTATGAGGTCTGTTATTCCACGAGTTCTCTCGAATCTCCGGAGAGAGCGACTATTATCCAGTATTTCTTCCCGGATGAGCGTGACTTGGGAGCGATGCTTACCTTACGTACCAAGACTACCAGCCCATTGAGTTTCTTGCGATTGGATGCCGGTCTGTTTGCCGGAAACAGTATTAACCGGGAGACGGATAGCCGGAAAGATTTCATCGGGCGTCTGGGTGCCGAGAAGGCGATAGGCGACTGGGGAAAATGGGGAGCCGGTTTCTCCTATTACCATGGTTTTGTCTACAACCCGACTACCGAGGCGTATGAGATGCGTGGCAATCATTTCGTTAAGAGGGATATGGGAGAGACGGGTACTTATATGAAGCGCCAGTATTTAGGTTTGGATGGACAGTTTAGTTTTCTTTCATCTTTAGGAAAGACCACTCTCCGTGCGGAAGGTTTAATCGGTACCCAACCCGGTATCGCCGGGAGCAGTAAAAGCCCGAACTACAGTACCCGACCGGAGAATTTGCCGGAAAATTCTTTGTTCAAGCGTCCTTTCCTTGGTTACTTCTTTTATTTGGTACAGGATATAGGCGCCTCTCCTTTCTCCGCCGTATTGAAATATGACGTTTACGATCCGAATACGAAGGTGAGTGGAAATGAGGTCGGGGCGGAAAATAGTTTCACCTCAAAAACCGATTTGGCTCAAAGCACGATAGGTATCGGCGGTATCTATAATTTCAATAAACATATCCGTCTACAAGCTTACTACGAGTTTAACTTCAATGAGAAAAGTAATCTCGTGAAGGGCTACGAGAACGACCGGAAGGATAATGTATTGACAGTTCGTCTTCAATATAAGTTTTAATTCATAGGATTGTAATATCTGTTTCATCCCATTGAAATACCGAAGTATTTATTTTGTATCGTAAATAAAAGATAAATACAAAATAATGAAGAAGACGATTTTATTAGCTGCCATGGCAGCGTGTTTGTTTGCTACGAATGTGTTTGCCCAGAAGATAAAGGGTAGCGATACTTGTTTGCCTCTTACCCAGACTGAAGCCGAGAATTTCATGAATAAGAACAAAGCCGCTAAGATAACGGTGACGGGTGGTGGCTCCGGCGTGGGGATCTCCGCTTTGATGGAAGGCACTACGGATATAGCGATGGCTTCCCGTAAGATGAAATTCGACGAGCGCATGAAGTTGCAAGAAGCCGGAAAGAAAACGAAAGAGGAGGTGATCGCCTACGACGCTCTGGCTGTTGTCGTGCATCCTTCCAACAAGGTATCCAATCTGACCCGGGAGCAATTGGAAGGCATTTTTACCGGCAAGATTAAGAATTGGAAAGAAGTGGGTGGTGCGGATATGAAGATCGTGGCCTATTCCCGCGAGACTTCTTCCGGAACCTACGAGTTCTTCAAGGAGAGCGTGTTGAAAAATAAGAACTATATGAACGGTATCTTGAGCATGCCGGCTACAGGTGCCATTATACAAAGCGTAAGCCAGACGAAAGGAGCCATTGGCTATGTAGGTCTTGCTTATTTGAATAAAGAAGTGAAGCCGATCCATGTATCGTATGATGCCGGAAAATCCTACGTGGAGCCTTCGTTGGAGAACGCGAGGAATAAGACCTATCCGGTTGTCCGTCCGTTGTTCTATTACTATGAGACGAAGAATGCCTCAAAGGTGCGACCGTTCATCGATTATGTGATGTCTGCCGAAGGACAAGCGACGGTGAAGAAGGTTGGTTATATCCCGGTAAAGTAAGCGGAGAATCCGGACAGCGTTGTATGAGCACATCATACAACGCTGTCTAAGGTGCTTCGACAGTACTGTCTAAGGTGTTAAGACAACGCTGTCTTATGTGTTGGGATAAGATTGTCCGTCCGTCTCTTCCAGAAACTGATCCATATACAGATTCTCGCCATCCCATACGATATAAGAGAAGAATTGCATCCAATCCCCGGCTATGAGAATACGGGAGGTACGGCTTAACATCAAGTCCAACATGATGTGGCGATGGCCGAAAATGAAGAAGTTTATATCGGGATGCGTCTTTAGATATTCCTTGGCGAAAACAACCATATATTCTGCGTCTTCCCCTTGATACTTTTTAGCCTCTTGCTTTTCCAGTCCGCTCTTCCGGCTGTTGAGCGACCAGCCTAAAGCGAACCCGAACGTCCAGCGGGGATGTATTCCCGCATATAACCATTGGCAGAACTTGTTCCGGAAAATAGCCCTGATCAGACGGAATGCCTTACTCCGGAAATCTACCTCATCGCCATGCCCGAGGAAGAAACGTTTCCCTAATAAATCGACTGTCAAGGTATCCCGATGGATGATGGCGCCTATCTCTTTCGGCAAGTAGTCGAACATCCAGATGTCATGGTTACCGATAAAGATATGTATTTCTATACCTCTGTCCGCTAACTCGGCCAATTTCCCCAGAAAACGTACATGGCCTTTCGGCACGACGTATTTGTATTCGTACCAATAGTCGAATAGATCTCCCAGAAACCAAATGGCGGAAGCGTCTTCCTTGATGCTATCCAGCCAACGTACCAGTTTCTTCTCGATGGCTAAAGGGTCCTTGTGGAAACGGGCTCCCAGATGTGCGTCTGAGGCGAAATATATTTTCATAGAAAACCTAATTCCAGTTTAGCCTCCTCCGTCATCATGTCCTTGTCCCATTCCGGCTCGAAGACGAGGTTTACCTCTACATTGTTCACCCCATCGACCGCTTCTACCTTCATACGGACATCTTCCAATATGAAATCGGCCGCCGGACAGTTCGGGGCGGTGAGGGTCATATCGATGCGTACATTTTTTTCCTCATCGATATCTACCTTATATATAAGCCCAAGATCGTATACGTTTACGGGTATTTCCGGGTCGTATACCGTCTTCAGCATAGCGACGATCGCTTCTTCTGTTTGGAGAAATTCGTTGTTCATCTTCTTTTGTTTTATACGCGAATATACATTAATACTTCTATATACTAAACCGGGGGAAAAGAGAATTTGTTTCACCGGATCAGCCTTCCTTCGTCTGCATAGCTATAATAGCCGCTATCGGACAGGATGATATGGTCCAGTATCCTAATATCCATCAGCTTCGCCGCCTTTTGGATACGCTCGGTCAAGGCATCGTCGTGCGTACTGGGGCGGAGGCTACCGGATGGATGATTATGGCATAGGATTATACCGGAGGCCAAGGCGTTGATCGCCGCTTTTAATACCAAACGGATATCCACGGAAGTCTGGTTTACTCCGCCCTGACTGATTTTTACCTTTTGTATCACCTTATTTAATGGATTGGTTAGAGCGATCCAGAGTTCCTCATAAGGTAAATCGCATAGTTGGGTACGGAATAGGAGATAGGAGTCTTTGCTGCTTCGGATAGCATCTTGAGGAGACGCCTCTGAGGTTTCCCGCCGTTTCCCTAGTTCCATAGCGGCGCAGATCGTGACCGCCTTCGCCTCTCCGATACCTTTAAAGCCGGAAGTTAATTCTTTGATGGAACGTTTACCCAATGTATTCAGATTGTTGTTTACGGAGTGAAGTATCCGTTGAGAGAGTTGTACGGCCGTCTCCTCATTGTTGCCGGATCCGATCAGTATGGCGATCAATTCGGCATCGCTTAATACGGAAGCGCCTTTTTGAAGCATTTTCTCACGGGGCCTGTCTTCTTCGGCCCATTCCTTGATGGAAAGTTTTCCTGTCTTTTCTTTCATAGTCGGGAAAGGTTTATGATTTGGTTAAAAAAATAGTTCCCGCCTGCTTATCAAGCGGGAACCGTATATTTTGACAAGACCCGGATTACTCGCGGATACGGCCTACGTAAGAACCATCAGTCGTATTGATCTCGATAACCTCGCCCTCGTTGATGAACAACGGAACGCGAACTTCCGCACCAGTCTCTACGGTTGCCGGTTTCAAGGTGTTAGTAGCAGTGTCACCTTTAATACCCGGTTCTGTATAAGTAACTTTTAATTGAACTTTTGTAGGCATGTCGGCGAAAAGAACCGTATCGGTAGATGCATCAGAAACAACGTCTACAATTTCTCCCTCTTTCATGAAATCAACGCCGTTGATCAAGTTTTTGTCGATGATCACGTCATCGAATGTCTCTTGGTTCATGAAATGATAATGCTCGCCTTCCGTATAAGTGAACTGATACGGGCGACGTTCTACGCGTACATCTTCCAACTTCTCACCGATATTGAAACGACGCTCGATCTGACCGCCTTTTACAACATCTTTCAATGTGGTACGCATGATGGTATTACCTTTACCCGGTTTTACGTGAAGGAAATCGACGCAGAAATAGAGTTTTCCGTCCAAACGGATACAAGTTCCTTTCTTAATGTCTTGTGAATTGATCATATTTATTTTCTTTATTTATAATGTTATAGAGTAATCCTTAACGATTTTCGGGGGCAAAAGTAGTACATTCCTGCTAAAGTAGCAAAAAGTTTTGCGTATTTATATGGAAAAATAGTTGCAAATCAACCGAATAACCGGAACCAAGACCGCTGTCATGATACCCATCAAGCCAATCGCCAGTCCGCTTAATGCTCCTTCGATGGCCCCGATTTGAATGGCCGCTGCTGTTCCTACTCCATGGGAGGAAGCCCCTAACGCCAGTCCTTTAGCGATATGGCTATCTATTCCCAGTACCCTCATCACGATAGGGCCCACTATACTGCCAAAGATTCCTACCGCTACGACGATGACGGCGGTAAGTGAAGGTATGCCGCCCGCTTTCTCCGCTATCCCCATAGCGATCGGGGTGGTGACGGATTTCGGTTGGAGCGTGGCGATCAACGCTTGGTCGGCTCCCATCAATTTACCGATGATGATTACGCTTACGATTCCGACAATGGCCCCGACAAATACGGAAGTCAAGATCGAAACGACATTTCCCTTTAGATATTGGATTTGCTCATATAACACATAGCCAAGGGCCACTACGGAAGGCCCCAGCATAAAATGGATCAAATGACTGCTTTGCTGGAACGACTCATATTGAATGCCTAGGACTTCCAGTACCACGATAATCACGAAGATGGTCGTAAGCAAAGGATGCAAAAGACTGATATGGACTTTCTTGTAAAGAGCCAAGGAAGTCAGGTAGGTACCAATTACCAAGGTAAGAGCGAAAATCTCGGAATGCGCCAGATTATCCATGGTCTATTTCCCCTTTTCCAGTTTTTGTTGCACCAACGCTACGCTGGCGATGACTAAAATTGTACTTACTACGGAAGCGATCAGCAGGACTGCCCAATACTCGGAGATGATCCCGAAGGAATTCATAAGCCCTACACCAGCTGGAACGAAGAATAATCCCATGTTTTGGGTAAGAACCGTGGAAAGACGTTTCACCTTTTCAGGTTTTACTTTCTTGAACGCGAGGGCTAAAAATAATAGCACCATCCCAATTACGCTACCCGGTATGAAACCGTCGATAAAGTAGCTGATAAACTCTCCCGTGAAATAGAAGAAGAGAATGTAAAATGCTTCTGTTAGCATAGTTTTTCTACCTTTTTTGATAACCGCTACAAAGATAACAGCTATTTCGTAGATATGTTCTATAACATATTATTTTAACATTGTAGGGACGGCGTCCGTCCCCCCGTGGTATCAAGCTAACGCGGAAGTAATGAACATATAAATCATCATACCGATAATATCGTTGGTAATGGTGATAAACGGCCCGGTCGCCAAGGCCGGATCTATCTTCATCTTATCTAAGGTCATGGGAACTAACGTGCCGAATATACTGGCGAACATTACGACGGCGAATAGGCTTAAAGATACGGAGGCCGTAATCCCCCGGTCTCCCAGCATGAAGAAGTTGTAAATGAACACGACCAGACTGATAATGCTGGCATTGATTAACGAAACTACGGACTCTTTTAGGATTTGCGGTACGATATTCCCTTCCTTCAAGGTATTGTTTGCCAAGCCTTGTACCACGATAGCGGAAGATTGTATGCCTACGTTTCCACCGGTACCACCGATCAGCGGGATAAATAGCGCCATCTTCGGGTTAGTGGCGAAACTGCTCTCGAAACCACCGAGGATAACGGAGTTTCCCAATCCTCCGATCATGCCGATCAGCAGCCAAGGTAGGCGGGCGGCGGTTTGGGTGAATACATTATCCGAGGTTTCCACGTCTTGCGAGATACCGGATGCCAACTGGTAATCACGCTCGTGTTGCTCGCGTACCTCATCCATAACGTCATCGATCGTGATACGTCCTACCAGACGTCCGATACTATCGACTACGGGCAAGGCTACCAAGTCGTATTTCTCGATCGTCTCCGTAACCTCCTCGATACTGTCGCTGTCGCGAACGGAGATCGGGTCTTTTTTCATGACATGCTTGATCTTGGAGACGGATGGGTGGGTAATCAGTTTCTGCAAGGGGAGCACGCCTTTCAAGCGCTCGTCGTCGTCCACTACATATACATAATAGATCTCGCTCATCTCCTCCGCTTGCTTGCGCATCTCGTCGATACATTTGGGCATACTCCAATTCTCGTTCACCACGATCATCTCGGTACCCATCAAACCGCCGGCGGTGTCCTCGTCGTATTTCAACAAGTCCACGATATCACCGGCCTGTTCTACGTCCTCGATATGCGAAAGGATCTCCTCTTGGGTATCCTCGTCCAACTCACGCATCAAGTCAACGGCATCATCCGTTTCCATGTTATCGACGAAACGCTTGGCGATAAGCTCATTGGGAAGTTCCTTCAATAACTTATGACGGTCTTCCTCATCCAACTCCATCAATACATCCGCCGCTTTGTCGCCATCCATCAATAGATAGAGATAAATGGCCTCTTGCAAGTTCAGTTCTTGATAAAGCTCGGCTATATCGGCAGGATACAGTTCATGAAGTACCTCCTGTGCCTTCGCGTCATCTTTGGCCTCGATGATGCTTTTCAGGTTCTCGATGTAATCTTTCGTCAGTTCGATCATTGGACTCTTATATTATTATAGGACATCACCAGCCTGCTTCTCCAGATGCTTTTGGCTGATCAAGGTCAGTTCCACGAATTGCTCCATGGATAACTGTTCCGGGCGCTTGTCGAATATCGGCAAGGCGTAATCCGGGCAATCTTTACCCAATAGGGGTTTCATGGAATTACGAAGCGTTTTTCTTCGTTGGTTGAATGAGGTCTTTACTACGGTCTTGAATAACTTCTCGTCGCATCCCAGCTCCTTGCGGTCGTTACGAGTCATTTTCAATACGGCGCTTTTCACCTTTGGAGGCGGATCGAATACTTTCTCACTGACAGTAAAGAGGTATTCCACGTCGTACCAAGCTTGAAGCAATACGCTCAAGATTCCGTACGTCTTGCTACCGGGACCTGCCGCTAGGCGTTCCGCTACCTCTTTTTGTAACATCCCCGAGCAGCAGGGAATCTGGTCCTTATAATCGAGGACTTTGAAGAATATCTGGCTGGAGATATTATAGGGATAATTACCGATCACACAAAACTGCCCCGGAAATAGCTTCGAGAGATCCAATTTCAGGAAATCCTCGGCGATGATACGTCCTTTCAGATCGGGGAAATTCTGGTTCAGGTAATCTACGGATTCCATGTCCAACTCGACAACGGTCAAATCATGTCCCGCCTCCAGCAAGAACTGGGTAAGGACTCCCATTCCCGGTCCGATTTCCAAGACCGGCAAGGATTTGAAAGTATCGAGTGTGTCCGCAATGCGCTGTGCTATTTGCAGATCCTTTAGGAAATGTTGCCCTAATGCTTTTTTTGGCTTAACTAATCTCATCCACTTTTCGGTGTAATGTGTTTGTTTTTAAATATTATGCTTATCTTTGCGGATGCACAAAAGTACAATAAATAATTTAAAGTTCCCTATACCTAATGGATTTTAAGAGCATTCTACGTACGTTTCTGAAGATAATTCTACCTTTAGCCTTCGGCTGTTTACTCCTTTGGTTTTTGTATCGGAAAATGGATATCACTGAGATTTGGCGAGTAGTCAAGGAGGGGGTTCGTTATGATATTATTCTGGTTTCTTTACTGTTCGGCTTGTTCGCCAATATCGTCCGTGGTTTACGGTGGGGATTGCTGATCAGTTCCTTGGGCGAGCGTTTCAAGATGAGTAACGTGATTTACGCCGTGTTGGGTAATTACGCGGTGAATCTGGTATTGCCCCGTGTCGGCGAGGTATGGCGTTGCGGCATGATCACGAAATACGATAAGATCTCGTTTACCAAGCTTTTAGGTACCTTGTTGATCGACCGTGTGAGCGATACGATCATGGTCGGTTTGATAACCTTGATGATATTCATATTTAATATAAGCTTCTTTACGAGTTTCTTCGCCAAGAACCCGGCTTTGCTCGAAGGGTTCCAATCCATGTTTAATTCGATATGGATTTACGTGGCGGTGATAATTTTTGTCGCTGTAATTTGGTTTGTATTCACTTATATGAGTAACTTTACGCTGGTACAGAAAGCCAAAGGCATGTTGAAGAATATATGGACCGGTATGAAGAGTATCTGGTACATGGAGCATAAGATGCGTTTCGTGATAGAGACGTTATTGATTTGGGGAGGTTATTTCTGTTACTTTTATATAACGTTCTATGCTTTCGACTTTACCAAGGACTTGGGTATCGTGGTCGGGCTGATCACGTTTACGATGAGTAGTATCGGCGTGGCGGTGCCTGTTCAAGGCGGTATCGGACCGTGGCATTTCATGGTGATCGCTACCTTGGTTTGTTTTGGCGTGAACGAGAATGATGCGGCGGCGTTCGCCTTGGTCGTTCATACGGTACAGACGGTATGGACTGGATTGTGCGGATTATTCGGCGTGGTGGCTTTGCCGCTCACCAACCGGGAGAACAAAGAGGCTCCGGTCGCTGTTTCGTGATGAATACAAGATATGTATTAAATATGAACTGAACTAAATTATTAACATCTATGTCAGCAGAAATCAAAGATCTATCTCCGAAGCATGTATGGGGTTATTTTTATGACCTTACGCAAATCCCCCGTCCGACCGGACATATGGAGGCAGTAACCCGTTTTATGATATCCTTTGGTAAAGGATTGGGACTGGAAACCCTGCAAGATGAGGTGGGTAACGTATTGATCCGTAAGCCGGCCACGCCCGGAATGGAAGGTCGTAAGACCGTGACATTGCAGTCTCATCTGGATATGGTTCCCCAAAAAAACTCTTCCGTAAAGCATGATTTCGAGAAAGATCCGATCGACGCTTACATAGACGGTGATTGGGTGACGGCCCGTGAGACGACTTTGGGGGCGGACAATGGCATGGGCGCCGCTCTGGCGATGGCCGTGTTGGCGGACAATAGCTTGCGTCACGGACCGATCGAGGCCCTGTTTACGATTGATGAGGAACAGGGAATGGACGGCGCTTTCGGCTTGAAGCCGCATTTCTTACAGGGTGATATTTTATTGAATTGTGATTCCGAGAAGGAAGGGGAGTTGTTCGTAGGTTGCGCGGGTGGCGCTAACGTGAATGTCTCTTTCCAATTTAAGGAGGATACTTATATTCCGGAAGGTGACGTGGCTGTCAAGGTTAGCTTGTCTGGCTTGAAAGGTGGCCATTCCGGTGTGGATATTCATTTAGGGCGTGCGAATGCGAATAAGTTGATCTTCCGTTTCTTGAAAGAGGCGGTTTGTGATTATGGCGCTCGCTTGTCCTCTGTGGCGGGTGGTTCCTTGCCTAACGCTATCCCTCGTGAGGCTTTTGCCGTGATAACGATTCCGGGTGATAACGTGGAGTCTCTTTGGGAGCTAGTGGCTGATTACCAAGATATGTTCCGTACGGAGTATATGGGTGTGGAGGATCAGATCGATTTCGTCGCGGAGATGGTTGAATTGCCGTCTACGTTGATTCCGGAGGAGATACAGGATGATTTGATCAATGCGATCGAGGGTTGCCAGAATGGTGTGATTAGCATGTTGCATGATTTCCCGGGTACGGTTGAGTCTTCCTCTAACTTGGCGATCGTGAAGACATCTGATGAGTTGATCGAGGTGAAGATCTTGGTGCGTAGCTCATCCGAGTCTCGCAGGGATTCTGTTTGCTCAAGTCTGGAAAGTGTATTCGCTTTGGCAGGGGCTAAGGTGGAGGAGTCCGGTCATTATAATGGCTGGCAGCCTAATATCAATTCCCCGATCTTGAACTTGATGAAATCTACCTATCTGGATTTATTTGGTAAGGAACCTGAGGTGAAGGTGATGCATGCCGGATTGGAATGCGGTATCATCCAAGGTGCTTATCCGGATATGGATATGGTTTCTATCGGACCGGATTTGGAATATCCGCACTCACCGGATGAGCGAGTGAATATTCATTCCGTACAGAAGATCTGGGAGTTTATTACAGCTACATTGGAGAGAATCTAAGGATCTCTTTCCTTATAGATATTAAACAAGCCCTCCAGCCTTTGTTCTTCTAACCATTCGGTTAGCGAGAATAGGGCTGGAGGGTTTATTTTTATAGTTTCTCTATATCCTCAAGGGAGAGCCCTGTACATTTTTGGATGATGAGAGGTGCGATTCCCTCGGCTTTCATGTTACGGGCCGTAGATTCTTTCCCTTTCAATATCCCTTTCTCCTCTGCGTAATCGATCGTATTCTTATAATCCCTGTATCGTTTCAGGGCCTCGTCGTATTGTATGCGTTCTTCCTTGCTGAGGTTTGCCACGTCGGCTACTTCTAGCAACTTATCGAAGACCGCCTTTTTTGCCTTGAACGGCATTCTCTCTAAAGTGTCCATATGCTTCAATAAATAAATCCAACGTTCAAAATCGTTCTCGCACTCGTCCGGTTCTTTTTGGAAGTAAGGCAGCTCGAGATAGACTTGCCGTATCCTGTCGCTGAACATCCTTCCGGTTTCCCGGTCCGCCAATATAACATCGGTCCGGAACTTTGAGTTCACGTCCATCTTGTAATTAAGTAGGAATACCCCGTATACGGGTTGTAACGCGAATTTCCAGTCCTTCCCTTTTTGTCCTTGGTTACTGATGGCCCTCGCCAAATAGTACAGTCCCCTGTCGTGGAAATAGGGTTGTGCGCCGGTTTGCATCTCAACCACGAACAGGTTTCCGTTGCTATCCTTGCAATGCACGTCAAAAACGATTCCCCTGTCGTCCAGCGTCTCGGGGGTCTGAATCGGGTTAAGGAACGTGATGTCCTCGATGTCGTGCTCTCCGAAGAACAATTGGTTCAGGAAATCGATTAGTAACTCCTTGTGTACCTCCTGTCCGAATATCCGGTGAAAGCCGAAATCGGTGAAGGGATTGATAAATTTTCCCATAGTGCTTATAGGTTTTAGTGATTAATATGAAAGGGATGGTTCTTTTTCCATCTCTTGCGGTAAAGATACGCTTTTAAAAATAAATACGTACGTCTTTTTGAAAAAACATGTACATGTTTCCGGAAAAAGACGTACGTGTTTTTTGAAGGTCATAATATTACCGTTATATCAAGTATCTTGAAGGAATTTTATGTCGTGAAAACGGTTGTTGTCTTGACTTTTTGCTTGATATAAGGCTTGAATCGTGACAATCCCTTTTTGCTGGCATCGTGAAATAGGGGGAAGGGGAAGACGATAATCGGGGTTTTTCATGGAAAAGTACGGCCTTTTACGCACGATATACGACAAAAGCCTGCACATATAGTCGCGTTGGGTAACGCCTATACTGCCGTTGGGCATTATAAACAGTCACGAATAGGGTTGGCGGTAGTCGTGAATGGGCATTGTAACCCTGTTAGAACCCAGTCGTAACCCTATGGGATAGCCCGAAGAAGTCAATAGATATGAATTACGATGGATTAATTTCGCTATAACGAAAGGCGTTTTTTTAGCATCTGTCTGTTAATTAGTTGATTGCTGTTTTTTTCTTACTTATTTGGGAACGAACTGTACCTTTGTTCGAAAAAATCGATTCTCCGGGAGTTAAGAATACAAAATGTCAAAGTGTTACTTTTGGATAAATATATAAATGTACGTATGTACATTATTATAAAGGCGTAAAGTTTGTATGATTCATAAATACTATTATCGTGTAGAAACGACTAGTTTAAACGATCGATTCTTTTAGTCATTTGCAAAGGTACGCGTTTCTTCGACTTCTGCAACCCTTCCGGGCTATTTTTTTCACCCCTTATCCTCTTTCTTATCAATCAAATAGGCTATCCGTTACGAAACAAGCGATTCCGTAAACGAACCTCTCTTTTCCTCCCTTAAAAAACGACTAATCTAGACGATCGTTTAGACTAGTCGTTTTATGTGATTTTGGAATCGATTTAATAGAGCTAAGTATTTGATTATCTTAATAAACACTAGTATTAATATTAATTTCAGTATTATGAACAAAAAGTTTTCTACTCTTTTGGCGGCTGCTTTGTTCGGAACTTTCTCTGCTTTTGCGGTTGCTCCGACAAATGGTAAGTTGCATCAGATTAAGATTGGAACAGAGGGTACTCAGGTTCTGTCTGTCGTAAAAAATAAGGCGAAGACAGCTGATAGTTTGGTGGTTGTGGATGCTCCGGGAAACTCCGACATCATGAAGGATGTTTACAAGAAGTCTTTGTGGAAGTTCGCTAGCTCCAAGGTAGACAATTCCGAGACGGATGTTTGGACTATGACGAACTATGCTACGGGTAGCGTATTGAGCTTGGATCTTTCCAAGGAAGGTGCTTCTTTCGTAAGTAACGGCCAGTCTAAATGGTTGGTTTCTGCTGAAGGCAAGATCACGGCTATCAAGAATGGTGATACTTATTCTATCCAATTGCAATATTTGGATGAGGATGGAGAAGTTGTAGATGTAGCTGTAGAAGGTGGTAAGACTCGCGTGATTGTGAAAAAGAACAAATCCGCAGAGGCGTTCAATATCGCTAAACCAGCATCTGTTGATGCTATGACTGCCGATCAGATCAACGGTTTGTATGGTACTTCTTCTGTTCTTGATTTCGACAAGAACTTGGATGGCAACCCAATCGACGGCGTGGCTTTCCGTGCTGTGGCTACAGATGCTGAGTCTTATGTAAACGTTCGTTTGAACTCCGGTAAGTATTTGGTAGTTGACTCCGCTCAATGGACGAACACCGTAAACAACAATGTTTATTTCAAATTAGCTACTGATGCTCTTCCTACAGAGGCTGCTAAAGAGAGTTCTGTAAACTCTGCTGTAGGGGCTGAATTGTTGAAGAACGGTCGTGCCGCTGATTTCTATGCATTCCAATTCAAGTTGGATATCGCTGCCGGTTATGTGGTAACTATCACTCCGAAGGGTGTTCCTACTTATGCTCCGACAACTCCGGAAGAAAACAAGGCTCATGCTGGTATGTCTTATGACGTAGCAACAACAACTCGTGCTTTGGTTTACGGTAAGTTCGCTAACAGCTTGGAGGTTTTGACGGCTACTAAGGCTACAGGCGATAAGTTGACAGAGGCTAAGGCTACATTCGGTGTAGTTGATACTCCGGATGCATTGGACGCTGACTATACTTACTATGTACAATTCTACAACAAGTATAAAAAGAATGCGGACGAAACCAAATGGTTAAGCGATAGCCGCTACAAGAAATATGAGTACTTGGATTGCGAAGGTGCTAAGAAGGTAGATGCGAAGGCTTTTTTGGAGGCTCCGGCTTATATGTGGTATTTGACTTCAGAAGGTTCTTTGAAGAATATGATGGCGGAAGAAACTGACACAGAATCTTCTATCGAAGGTGCTATCATCTTGATCAATGAGAAAGAGGGAGTTTACGCTTTTGGTACGGATACGGTTAAGTTGACAAAAGGTCCGAAGGTTGAGGATGCTCAGAAGATGGGCTACAAAGTCGTAACGAAGGCTGACGAGGTGAATGGCGCATTGTCATTCCGTTTGGTTTCTCTATTGGCTGACGATTTGTATATGATCGCTAAGAATAATGGTACGATGTATGTTGCTAACAGCGAGTTGGCTGACGCTCAGAAACTGAAAGTGGTTGCCACTGAGGTTGCTGCTGAAGAGGGCGAAGAGGCTGTGTATGCTACTGTAGGTAACAAGGTTGTTAAACCTGTTTACTATATTACGGATCGTTTAGGCAAGAAAGTTCTTGTATCTGCAGATAGCAATTATAAGTTAGAGGATATCGATGGTGAAAATGGCTCTATCGACAATGAGAACGTTTTGAAGGTTTCTTTCTTATCAATGGGTAAGGATAATCAATATAAGATTGTTTATGGCGATGATGAGGAATCTGCTATTACAGCTAACGCTGCTTCCGGTATCTTGGAGGAAGGCGTTAAGTGTGACGACAAGAACGTAATCTTCGAGTTCGCTACGCAAGAAGCTCCTGCTTATGGCGCTCCTGCTATCGGCCATGTACAGATCACTACTTTGGAGGATGACAACAAGATGATCGCTAACCAGGAAGATGGTTTCGCTGCGTTGAAGGCTGAGGGTCAATCCATCTTGAAGAGCGATGTTTATACTCAAGATACGTTGACTATGTGGTTGGATACAGCTTGTGTGACATTCAATGAGACTATGCCGTTGTATTATATCTCTACGAAGACATTCAACGCAGAGGCTGAGACTCGCAACTTCTTGATTAACCCGGCTAATATTTCTGCCGAAATTGAGAAGAATAATGAAGATCCGGATGCGACAGAGATCGAGAATATCTATGATTATGCTCATGTAGCTGGTGATGATACTTATCGTGCGGCATTTGCGGCAGCTTCTGTATGTGGTCTTGACTCTATCGCTATCGATGGTGATACGATCGGTTTGATGCAATTGAATCCGGCAGCTGTTGCTTTTGAAGTAGCCGCTGAGATTAGCGATGAGGCTTATCGCATCGTTTCTAAGTTGCATGCTGAAAATGAGGAGTATGATGCAGAAGTTGAGGGTTCTCTTCCTTACGTGGAATCAGAAACGACTCTTTATCTGGCTCAATTGAACAACGTATTGTTCTGGACGGAAGATCAAGCTAAGGCTGAAATCTTCGTAATCAACCGTGCTTCCACTCCGACATCTAACGAAGGCATCGAGGCTGAGTCTGCTGTTAAGGTTATCGCTGGTAACGGTACAGTAACCGTACAGGGTGCAGCTGGTCAGACTGTAACGATCGCTACCGTATTAGGTAAGGCCGTTGCTAACGAGGTAGTTGCTTCCGACAACGCTACGATCGCTGCTCCGGCAGGTGTAGTATTCGTAACCGTAAACGGTGAGACTACGAAAGTGGTTGTTAAATAAGCACAATTGATATAGAATGCGAAAAGCATTTGAAGAAGATATATAATTCTAAGATTCCCGTGCGGAGATTCGTCTTCAAGTAAACCGTGAGGTTGAACATGCGGGGATATTAATACTAAAGTAAAAAATTAAAGCTCTCCGTCAGTATTTCCGTGAGGCAAGAAAGCGGAAAAAGAATAAGCCCCGGTCGGTTTCTCGATCGGGGCTTTTTGTCTATTCTTTGTCGTTTTTATCTTTAAGTCTCAATCCGGTTCTAGCGTTGAGGGGAGAGATTACCGAGTGGCCTAAATCGCTTTCAAGTTGTTTGCGGGCGGCCTCTGCTGCTTTTCCTCCTTGTTTGGCGATAACTTCGTGTTCTTCGAGATGTTGCGGATTCTTTTCTTTGGCAGTTTTACCGGCCCACGTTTGATAGATGATATCTGTAAGGGTAGCAAACTGAACGCCCTCTTGTAGTCCGTGTCGTTTCCATTCATCGGTTAGGTCTTTACGTATCTCGATGCTTTTAAGGCGTTGATTAATCCAATTATCCGAGTACCCCAACGCTTTATATTCCCTCATGGCTCGATCTATCGTTAACTCGGGGTCTTGCATTTCATCCAATCGCTCTTTTGCCACTTGGGCCATCCATAGCTTGAAAGGTTCTGCTTTAGGGGATGGGATGGATTGGATAAGCCGGAACAGCTGTTCTGTCGTAGCTACGTCGGTTTTGTAGTATTTCCCATCGGTAGAAGGTAATTTCAGTTGGTTACAATTTGTAACCGACTCATTTCCCTCTTTTCTTAGCCTATGTTTCAACACCTTCCAGTAATTGCTAGGATTAGGACTATCTGTTAGGATAGCGACAACGCTAGGATCGTCATACTTGCCGGTATCGAAGCCGTGATTGTTGAATGTGAGACCACTGTTAAGGTGGTAGTTAAATACAGTTTCTCGATCGGGGCTTTTTTGGTGAATCTTTTTAATTTTGTACTTTTGTAAGCTTGCACGAATGTTATACATGAATAGGAGAATTAGACAATGGCCAGCGATGATATAAAACAGGCATGGAAAGTGCCGGAACCTACGTTAAGGAGGTTGCCGTGGTATCTTGCGTTCGTAAAGTTGATGAAAGGGAAAGGGGAAGCGTTTATCTCATCTACCCAGATCGCTAAGGAGATAAATGTAGATCCTAGTCAGGTCGCTAAAGATCTCTCTTTTGTGAATATCTCCGGGAAGACGAGAGTGGGATACGATATTAACGCGTTGGTTGACGTACTGGAGGATTTCCTCGGTTTTACATCCCAGCATAAGGCATTTCTGTTTGGGGTAGGGAGTCTGGGCGCTTCTTTGTTGCATGACACCGGACTGAGCCAATATGGTTTGGAGATCGTGGCGGGCTTTGATGTCCGTGAGGATTTGGACGGGAGCATGATCAATGGCATTCCCGTTTTTCATATGGATGATTTTCCTGCCAAGCAGAAAGAATATGGCGCGACGATCGGGGTGATCACCGTGCCGGTGGAGAAAGCGCAGGAGGTGACAGACCGGATTATCGAGGGAGGAATCAAGGCTCTTTGGAATTTTACCCCGTTCCGTATACGGGTGCCGGAACATATCGTAGTCCAGAACACTTCTATGTATGCGCATTTAGCTGTTATGTTTAATCGATTGAACTCAATGAATCACTAAAATATGAAGATTATCGCCGTTGGAATGAACTATGCCGCTCACAATAAAGAGCTGCATCATTCGTTAGAATTATCAGAGCCTACTATTTTTATGAAGTCGGACTCCTCTTTGTTGAAAGATGGGAAACCGTTTTTTATTCCGGATTTTTCATCGGAAGTTCATTATGAGACGGAGATCGTGGTACGGATAGACCGTTTGGGGAAAAATATAGCCGAGCGTTTCGCTCATCGTTATTATAATGAGGTTACGGTCGGTATTGATTTCACGGCACGGGATTTGCAGAATAAATTGCGTGCGCAAGGGCTACCGTGGGAAATTAGTAAGGCGTTTGATAATTCGGCTGTGATCGGGACCTTTATTCCGCTGGAGCAAGCGGGGGATGTAAACCGGCTTCCATTCCATCTGGATATCAATGGCTCGAAGGTACAGGAAGGCAATACCTCGAATATGCTGTTTTCGGTAGATAAGATTATTGCGTATGTAAGTCGCTTCTTTACGCTGAAAATAGGCGATTTGATTTATACCGGAACACCTGCTGGCGTAGGTCCCGTGAAGATCGACGATCATCTGGAGGGATATCTTGGCGAGCGGAAGCTTCTGGATTTTTATGTGAGATGAGAAGATTAATATATATATTCATTATAGGTTTATTACTTTGCTCATATACATGGGCGGATGGTAGCCGTTATGCTTCTAACTCCCTGTTATCGGAAGGGAAATGGGTGAAGATCCGGGTGGATAAGACCGGAATCTACAAATTATCCTATGCGGATTTGAAGAATATGGGTTTCTCGGACCCATCGAAAGTCTCTGTCCATGGCTATGGAGGATGGCCCTTGGATGAGGATTTCAGTAAAGAATATATCGATGATGTCCCTTCTACTCCGGTTTGGCGTGGGAGTGATTACCTGTTATTCTACGGGAAAGGGTCGGTTAAATGGGAATATGACTCGTCGAGCCAGACATTCGTGCATACGAATAATCCTTATTCATTGTATGGCTATTATTTTGTGACCGATGCCACACCCACGAATGATATGACTTCCGTGGCTCAAGCGAGTGGTGCTTCCACTCGGATTACGACTTATGATGATTATCTATTGCATGAGCAAGAGTTAGTCTCCGTAAACCAATCCGGCCGGGAGTTTTTTGGAGAGGACTTTAGTGGGGCACGCCCTCGTACAATTTCTACCTTTTCTTCTATCCCCGGGATTACGGATGCGGACGGTAAGGTGACCATGCGTTTTATCTCAAGAATTAACTCTGGCTCCGGTACGGCTTCTTTAAGTATCAATGACTCCGAATTGTTGGATATAACCATACCTTCTATCCAAACAGTAAGCTCGAATGTCAGATCGTATACAAAGGCGATTCCCGGGACAACCACCGCGTTATGGAAGGGATCAAAAAGTGAGAAAAATAACGTAGTGGTTTCCTATAGTTCAAGTGGACATACGAATGTACGTTTGGACTATATCCGTATGCAATTTGTCCGTACGTTGCGCCCTTATGGGGCTTGTACTTTTTTCAGAAGCTTGACTTCTGTAGGAAATGCGTCTCGCTTTGTTATTAGCGAGGCGAATTCGAATACCTTGGTGTTTGATGTGACCGATGCGTTAAATGTGAAGAGAGTGGAAGCCGATCTGAATGGTTCTGAACTTTCATTTACAATACCAGCGGGTAGATTGAGGGAGTTTGTGTTGGTTCAAACCAATCAAACATTTCCTTCTCCGGAAGTCGTGGGAGAAGTCGCTTCCTCGAATCTGCATGGTTTGGAACAGAGGGATATGATTATTATATCGGCTCCGTCTTTGGTTCAGCAGGCGGAGCGTTTGGCGGTTGCGCACCGTGAGAAAGATGGCTTGACTGTTGAAGTCGTAACTCCAGAGGCGATTTATAATGAGTTCTCTAGTGGAACTCCAGATGCGACGGCATATCGTCGTTTGATGAAGATGTTTTACGATCGTAGTTCTTCTTTGGGTAATCCTCCAAAATATTTATTGCTTTTCGGAGACGGGATCTATGATAATCGGGGGATAAGCGGTGAGGTGCAAGGTGTTTCACGGAGTAATATGCTCTTGACTTTCCAGTCTCAAGAGTCATTGAATGTCTACTCTTATGCGACAGATGATTATTTTGCGTTTTTAGAGGATAATTCCGGCAGTAATTTTAGCCGAGATAAGATGTGTGTGGGTGTCGGGCGCTTTCCAATCCGTACAGTAACGGAGGCGACTCAGATGGTGGATAAGACGATTTCTTATATGGAGAATAAGGATTCGGGTAGTTGGAAGAATAACGTGACATTCGTGGCGGATGATGGAAATAATGAGGATAGCTTCACAACGAATCATATGAAGCAGGCAGATCAGCTTGCTGAGGCCATTGAAGAGATGCAACCCGGTTTTCTAGTTAATAAAGTGTATTTCGATGCTTATAAGCGTAGCAGCCTCGGGACTTATCCGGATGTGCATAATGAGATTGAGAAACTATTAAAAAGTGGTCAGTTGTTGATTAATTATACGGGGCATGGCAGTACGACCCATTGGGCGGACGAAAGCGTATGGACACAAACCGATATCAATAATTCCAGTTATAAGCATCTGCCGGTGTGGGTGACGGCTACCTGCGACTTTACCCGTTTTGACGATGTGAAAACTTCTGCGGGTGAATCTGTTTTCTTGAATCCTACCAGTGGGGGTATCGCTTTGTTTACGACGACCCGTGTCGTGTTCTCCGGTAATAATGCGAACTTAAATAAGGCACTCATCGATAACCTGTTCCAAGAAGGCGCGAATAGCCGTTATACGCTTGGAGAGGCGATGATGTATACGAAACGTCAACTCAATGACTCAAATAAATTGAACTTTATCTTAATCGGAGACCCGGCGTTAAAGTTCGCGTATCCAGAGTATAAGGCTCGGGTGACGGCTGTGAATGGAGAAGCTGTTTCTGATGAGCCTTTTGAGTTTAAGGCGTTATCCCGGATTACGGTAGAGGGTGAAATCTTGAATCCGTCAGGTTCTTTTGCCGCGGATTTCACGGGCGTATTAAGCTCGACCATATTTGATAGCCAAAGTTCCATTACGACTTTAGGGAATAGCTCTGAGAAATTCACTTATCTCGATTATCCGAATACGATTTATATAGGTAGAGACTCGGTTCGAAATGGAAAGTTCAGCTTTACTTTTATGGTCCCGAAGGATATCTCTTATTCCAATAAGAAAGGTAAATTAAACCTATATGCGTCTTCCGAGACAAAAGAGGCGCAGGGTTCTTTTTTCGATTTTATCGTGGGGGGGACTTCGGATACGGCGGAGACTGATACGATCGGTCCCGAGATCCGGCAGATCTATTTGAATGATTCCAGTTTTGTTTCGGGCGATAAGGTAAACACGACTCCTTATTTTGTAGCGAAGCTGTGGGATAAGAGCGGCGTGAATATAACCGGCAGTAGCGTAGGGCATGATATGATGTTGACGATTGATAGTATGCCCTCTATGAGCTATAACTTAAATAGTTATTATGCGTTGCTACCAGATAGTGAGAACGAAGGACTTGTCCAGTTCTCCATCCCTGAGCTGGAGCCGGGAATGCATACGGCTGAGTTTAAGGTGTGGGATATCTTAAATAACTCCACAACCTATACCTTTACTTTTGAGGTGGCGGAAGGGTTGAAACCTAATCTGATCGAGATGTATGCCACCCCGAATCCGGCACGGGATCAGGTGGAATTCTTTCTGCATCACAATCGTCCGGAGTCGAACTTAAAGGTGACGGTTATGGTTTATGATATGACCGGTAAGTTCCTATGGAGTACAGAGAAGAGCGGTTCCTCCGAGTTGTTTAAGGCTTATATCGTAACTTGGAACCTGACGGATAACGGTGGCAGGCGGTTGCGCCCGGGAGTTTATCTGTATCGGGCGGCGATTAGCACGAATAACTCGAAAGAGGCGACGAAAGCGAATAAATTAATCATTCTCGCACAATAAAGTATCGGGTAATTAGTTTATAATAAGCATGGGGGTATGTTTATTACCCTCTAGGAATGATAAATGTAAATGTATTTTTAGAATAGAATATATGGTAAGAGTTTCAAGATTCAGTCTGTTACTAGCGGTTTTCAGCTTTTTGACGGCATTTACGGCTTTATATGCCCAAGGAGGCGCAGACGATGTTAAACATAAATTCGCCCCGATTAATACGGCGATACCGTCTTTGTCTATTGCGCCCGATGCTCGCGGAGGTGCTATGGGTGATAACGGTGTGGCTACTACGCCGGATGTGAATTCCCAATACTGGAACCCGGCTAAGTATGCTTTTAGCTATAGTAAGGCCGGAGTCGCTTTATCCTATACGCCTTGGTTACGTAAATTGGTGAATGATGTGGCTTTAGCATATCTGGCCGGTTATTATAAATTAGGCGATAGCGATATGCAGGCGATCGGAGCTTCCTTGCGTTATTTCTCTTTAGGAGAAGTACAGGAAAGCCGGGATGGAGGAATGGGTAATCAGCTCATATTGAATCCTTATGAGATGGCTTTTGATGTAAGTTATAGCCGTAAATTATCGGATGTGTTCTCTATGGCGGTCGCCTTGCGCTATATTCGTTCGGACATGGGTGCCTCGTCGGATGCGGATATGGTTCCGGATAACGCTTTTGCCGCTGATATCGCCGGTTATCTGGAGAAATACGTGATCTTAGGGAATAGCGAGTGCCTGTGGAGCTTTGGTTTTAATGTCTCCAATATCGGTACGAAGGTCTCTTACGACGGTGGAAATACCAACCAATTCTTGCCTACGATGTTAAAGGTTGGAACTGGTTTACTGTATCCGATCGATGATTATAACCAAATCGGTATCTATGTGGATTTGAGTAAATATTTAGTTCCTACCGAACCTATTCAAGAAGGTACGACTCCCGAGGATGAGGCTGCTTATAAGGAAAAACATGATGAATATAACAATATGTCCCCGATCACGGGTATCTTCAAATCATTCGGTGACTCGCCGAATGGCTTCAAGGGCGAGCTAGAGGAGATTATGGCCTCTATCGGTCTGGAGTATAATTACAATCAGCAGTTCTTTGTTCGTGGCGGTTATTACTATGAGAATAAATATCAGGGAAACCGTCAGTACTTCTCAGTCGGTGCTGGTTTCCGCATGAGTGTTTTCCAGTTGGATGCCGCTTATCTGATCAGTACGGTACAGAGTAACCCGTTGGACCAGACATTGCGCTTCTCCTTGTCGTTCGATATGGATGGAATCAAGAACCTTTTCAGATAAATGGATATGAAGATACGTGTAGGTTTTGGCTATGATGTCCACGCCTTGGTGCCGGACCGGGAATTATGGCTAGGCGGGATTAAGATCGAGCATACGTTGGGCCTATTGGGACATAGCGATGCGGACGTGTTGATCCATGCGATCTGCGACGCTTTACTGGGAGCGGCCAATATGCGGGATATCGGTTATCATTTCCCGGATACGGCTGGTGAATATAAGAATATCGATAGTAAGATCTTGCTCCGGGATACCATGAGGCTTTTAAGAGAGGCGGGCTATGAGTTGGGTAATATCGATGCCACCGTAGCCGCCGAGCGCCCTAAATTGAATCCCCATATCCCTCTGATGAAGAAAACGCTGGCCGAGGTCATGAACGTGGACGAGGAGGATATCTCTATCAAGGCTACGACCACGGAGAAGCTGGGCTTCACCGGACGGCAGGAAGGGATCTCGGCTTACGCTACGGTCTTGATACAGCGCATGGGATCGTAAACCAGAAAGTACTCCCTTTTCCTTCTTCCGACTCTACGCCGATCTTCCCGTGAAGATTCTCTAGGATCGTTTGGCAAATGGATAGTCCGAGTCCGGTTCCTTGGATAAAGGAATCGAATTTGGCGAAACGCTCGAATACGTGCGGGAGGTTCTTCCGCTCAATACCTTTTCCGGTATCTTTTACGTAAAAGTATAATCCATCTTCCCTCTCCTTGTATCCCATGCGGATAGACCCTTGGAACGTGAACTTACAGGCGTTCGTGAGGAAGTTGGTGATCACTTGGGTCAAGCGATTCTTCTCGGAATAGATAACGCAATCCTGTTCAGGTATCTCGCAATAGAGAGTGACACCGTCTTTCACCCGGCTTTGGAAGGTCTGGTATAAGCTCCGGAATAGCGTGGATACGTTGAACTCGGAATAGATGAAATCCATTTGCCCGGCCTCGATCTTCGATAGGTCCAGGATATCGTTCACGAGTTGAAGGAGAAGCTCGTTGTTCGTCTCGATGATCTCGCAGAACTCTCTCGTCTCCTCGGAGTGGCAAGTTTCCGCTAGCAGGTTGGAAAAGCCTACGATAGCGTTCAGCGGGGTACGTATCTCGTGGCTCATGTTCGCTAGGAAGGCGGATTTCAACCGGTTGGATTCCTCTATCTTCTCCTTGTCCCTCAGTTCTTGTTCCATTTTTTTCCGTTGGTTGATGAGGGTAGTACCTCCGGTTAAGTAGGCGGATTTTCCTTCCGGATCGGTTTTCCCTACGATCGCAAAGATCTCTATCCATGTATATTCAAGCCCTGTATCGTCTAAATAACGGATCTCCTCGTCGATCGATATGCTCTCGCCGGCGATTAGTTTATTGATAGCGTCTTGCATCTGTTCCAAGTCCTCGGGGTGAATGCCGCTATAAAACTCGTCCGCCGACATGCTGAATAGGCCGTCGATTCCCTTGTCGCGAATGGATCTTTGGGTCAGGTAAATATTGTTACATTCGAGCCGTGCTTCTTTTACGTCCCATATCCATGTCATCATGTTGCTGGCTTTCAAGACGAGCTGGTATTTCTGGTTCAGGTCTTGCGCTTGGCGTGCGATTTGCAGCTCCTTGTCTTTGGCCTTTTGCTTTTGGATGAAGAGGCGGACCCGTAAGATCCCGATCGTTATCAATAACGCCAGAATGACGAGTAGGCTTATGATATGGATCTTGTATTTCTGTAAGAAACCGGGAGGCTCTTGGAAATACGTGGCGTTCGGGGGATATAGGCCGGGATCGATCTGGTGAAGCAATAGATGCTGGTAATTTAGGTAGGCCCTCGGGGTTTCCGCGGTCTGGATCGGGATTTCCTTACTATCTTTCCCCGAGAGGATCATTTCGATCGTGTTGACCGTCACCTGCGCATAATCCTCCGGAGAAACATAATATCCCCCGGCGAAATTCCCGTTTTCTGTTTGTACGTCTTGCAAGGTAAAGATTGGGGGGACGGAGAAACTATTGGTCATTTTCTGGACGTTATCGACTAGGTAACGATTCTCGTTATCCTTCCGGGTCCTGTACCATGAGTAATAAAGGACTCCGGTCTTATTGTCGAAAGAGGCCAGTCTGTCCAATAAGTTCTCGGTGGAAATGGAGGTGGTAGACAGTGGCTCGAATTGGATGCCCGGAAAATCTTTCCGTAGCACGGCCTCTACATCCGCTTTCGTTTGCTGGCTTATATAACGGCGGTCAAAAATAAAGGCCAGTTTGGTTAATTCCGGTTGTAGCTTTTTGATTAGCTCGATCGTTTGCTTGATATAGACTGGGTATTTTATAAAAGTGGCGTTATAGCCTTTTACTACGTCCGTGATGGGAACCAGCGTATCGAGCACGTTTTTATCTAGGTCTATCAGGTACTCTTCTTTCGGGTACATATAATCTCTGGCGTAGCAGATGATAGAGGGAATATCTTTCCATTCCTTGTCAAACAACGGGCGGGCGACAAGCCAAGAGGGATCTCCTATGCATACGACTAAGGTGGGTGGCACGGGAACTCTCTCTAGGATCATTGTTCTCTTCTCTTGAAACCCTTCCATAGTGCGGATACCGGGGATCTGTAAGGGAATCGCCTTTACGGTAAACCCTTCCTCCCCGAATTTTCTTTCTATATCAAGATAGGTCTGTTTCGTCCAGCTTTCCTCGAAGTTGATGGAGTGCAGTACGACTATAGACGGTTTCTCGCCGGAGCCTCGTGCGCTCATGTTCAAGTGGACCGTTAGTATAATAAAAATAAAAAGAATGATATTTCTCATGGCCGTTAATTCTAAGCGATATATGTAGCAAACGTGATTCTGGTAGCAAATGTAGTGATTCCGCTTTATTAAGCAAGAGGTTTGCCTGAAAATAAAGGTTTTATATGTAGTAAAATGGTAATAGTTCCATCTTGATAGGATAGCCTTTTCGCCCTTGTTTGCCTATTCGGAGATTAATACGTAGCTTTGAGCCAATAAAGTGGTATTTTTATGAAGAATAATGATTGGAAAGATCGATTAGGCGTGATGTACTCCACGAATCCCGATTTTCAATATAATACGGGAGATACGGAAGAGGAAGATACGTTGCCGAAGGAGAAACAAGCTTTGCGCATATCCTTGGATAAGCGGAACCGGGGAGGGAAGATGGTTACCTTGATCACCGGGTTCCGGGGCACTTCCGAGGATCTGACCGCCTTGGGAAAACTCTTGAAAGTGAAATGCGGCGTAGGCGGTTCCGCTAAGGACGGGGAGATAATCATCCAAGGGGACCTGCGTGCCAAGGTGTTGGATATCCTCCGGAAAGAGGGCTATTCGAAAAGCCGTACGATCTAATCCCCGATCGCTATGCTAACAATCTATAGGGCTTCCGCCGGGGCGGGCAAGACGCATAAGCTGACAGGGGAGTACCTGATGTTGCTCTTCTCCCAGCCGGGCGTTTACCGCCGGATCTTGGCCGTGACGTTTACGAATAAGGCGACGGATGAGATGAAAACCCGTATCGTTCAAGAACTTTATCACCTCGCTTCCGGCCGTGCGTCCGATTATATCCAGCTACTCTCTTCCGCCTATTCCTTGACGGAGCGGCAGGTGAGGGAGCAGGCCCGGAAGATTCTGGTCGCTATCCTGCACGATTACTCCGCTTTTAATATCAGTACGATCGACCGCTTTTTCCAGCAAACGATGCGTGCCTTTACCCGCGAGATCGGTTTGCAAGGCGGTTATGGCATCGAGATGGACCAAGAACTGGTCTTGACCGAGGCGATCGATAACCTGCTGGCCGATCTGGAGAAGCCGGAGAGCAAGGATTTGCTAGGTTGGCTGCTGCGTTTCGCCGAGGACAAGATCGAGGATGGAGGCGGCTGGAGTTTGCGGCAAGACATCATGTCGCTCAGCCGGGAGGTCTTTAAGGAGAGTTATAAGGCATTTAGCGAGGAAGTAGGTAAGGATATCGCGGATAAGCAGGCGCTCGATGCCTATAAGAATGAGCTATACGCCATTATCCGCTCCGTCGAGGCGGAGGCGAAACGTTTAGGAGAGGAGGGAGTGGCGTTGCTGAAACAGTTCGCCTTACAACCCTCGGATTTTAAGGGAGGAAGTCGTTCCCCGTTTTTCTATTTCGAGAAGCTGGCGAAAGGTGAGATGAAAGAGCCGACAGCCACGTTCCAAGCTTTGCCGGATAATCCGGATGCCTATACGACCAAGACGACTCCACCGGGTCTCCGGCAGATCATCGGGTGTGTATATGAGGAAGGGTTGAATGCCTGCGTAAAGAATATCGTATCCCTGTTCGCCAACCTGACGGCCTATAACACGGCCCGGGAGATCGTACGTTATTATTATACGTTAGGGATCTTAACCGATATCTCCCGGCAAATCGCCTCTTACCGGGAAGAAAAGAATGTCATGCTAATCGCCGATACGACCGAGTTGCTGAATAAGGTCATCAGCGGCAGTGACGCCCCCTTTATCTACGAGAAAACGGGTACGCACGTAGATCATTATATGATCGATGAGTTCCAAGATACCAGCGGCATGCAGTGGAATAACTTCCGCCCCTTGGTGGAGGAGAGTCTGGCGAATGGCCGGGCGAATCTGATCGTTGGCGACGTGAAACAAAGTATTTATCGTTTTCGTAACTCGGATTGGAAGCTATTGGACGAGCAAGTCCGCAGGGATTTCGAGGACGAGCAAGTCCGTGAGGAAACCCTGATGGATAATTGGCGAAGCTGCCGCCATATCGTGGAGTTTAATAACGCATTCTTCACCGCCGCTCCGGCGATCCTGCAGGATCTATATAATGAGGCGTTGAAAAACTCCTCATTAAGCGAGGAAGAGCGCACGGCCTTTTCTGCGAGGATCATGGCGGCCTACGACGATAGTTCCCAGCGTGTCCCCCCGCCCTTCCAGAAGAAGGATGGACATGTACGGATCGATTTCCTCTCCGGTGATGAGGATAAGGACTGGAAGCAGGAGGCGATGGAGCGATTGCCCGCTACCTTGGAGCGCTTGCAGGATAACGGTTACGCGCTAAAAGATATCGCCATACTCGTGCGTACCAATCAAGAAGGCGCTTTAGTGGCTGATACGTTGCTAGCCTATAAGGAAGAGCATCCGTCCGACCGATACAATTACGATATCATCTCCGATGATGCCCTGTTCGTGGGTAGTTCTCCGGCGGTCCGTTTCCTGATCGCCGTATTGCGCTATTTGCGAAATCCGGAGGACCGGACGAACAGGAAATTGGCGATGTATGCCTATCAAGTATTAACCGGAAAATTCGGGGAGAGCGAGGCGGATGAGTCTGTTTTCCAAAACCTTCAGTCTATTTCCCGGCAATCCTTGTACGAGGTAACCGAAGGGCTCTTCCGTAACTTCTCCGCTTACTTCCCGGAAACGGAACAGGTATTCGTGCAAGCTTTTCTGGATATGGTTTCCGAGTACGCCCAAAAAGAAAGCGCAGATTTGAACCGTTTCTTGAGATGGTGGGACGAGACCGGTTATCGAAAGACGATCGCTACCCCGGATGGGCAAAACGCTATCCGCATCTTGACCGTACATAAATCCAAGGGCTTAGGTTTTAAGGTCGTTATCATTCCTTTCGGGGACTGGGAGATCGACCATAAGCCGACAAAGCCCGTTATCCTTTGGTGCCACCCGGAGAAGAAGCCGTTTGACCGCCTGCACTTAGTTCCTGTCCGTTACGGACAGATCCTGAGTAGCACGATTTTCGCCAAGGATTATTTCAAGGAGCGCTTGCATGCTTTCATCGATAACTTGAACACCTTATACGTCGCTTTTACCCGTTCGAAAGAAGAACTGATCGTATTCTCCCCCCGTCCGAGGAAGATCAACAAGGAAGGTAAGGTTGAGAAGATAACTTCCATCGCCGATCTATTGTGGGCGGGGGTGGAGACGGATATCGAGGATGATACCTTTGAAAGGGGCGAATGGTGGCATCCAGCTTCGGGTAGAACGGCAGAAGATACCCTGGAGGAAATCCCCATGAGCCGCCTGTATTCCGTTTCCCCGGATGATCGTTTACAATTACGCCTGCATGGGAAAGGATTCTTTTTCGATAATGCCAGGCGGAAGCACGGTACCTTGATGCATGAGGTATTGAGCCGGATACGTACGCCGAAAGATATTCCCGCTTCGGTCGAAAGTTATCGGTTAGCCGGGGTGATTAACCGGGAGGAAGCGGCGGAGTTGATCAGCCGTCTGGAAGAATTATTGCAAGCGGAGGAGGTAAAGGCTTGGTATGATGGTTCCGCCCGTGTCTTGAATGAAGTGGATATCCTGTTCGGTAAAGGCTTGTCTAAACGCCCGGACCGGGTGATAATAAAAGGAGGTAAGGTTATTGTCGTGGATTATAAATTTGGCGAACGGCAAGATAAGCGCCATCCTAATCAGGTAAGAAATTACCTGCAATTAATCCGTAAAATGGGTTTCGAGCGGGTCGATGGATACCTTTGGTACGTAGAGTTAGGTAAAATAGAGGCAGTGAATAAGTGATATATTTTTGATATTCGGTAAAAATGAATATTTTTGCAGATTCTTAGTATAAAACGATACAGTCAAAGAAGAATGAAAGTACATAAAGAAGGAACCGGTTTACTGCTTACGTTGTTTACAATATTATTTATTGTGAATATAACTTTGTACCATACGGTAGGTAAGGGTATGCTGTTTTATTCTGTCGCTTTTGTTTCTACCGTATTGTTCCTATTGGTATTAAACTTCTTCCGTAGTCCTTTCCGCCGGTTTCCTTATGATTCGGAAGGCTTGGTGATCGCTCCCGCCGACGGTACGATCGTTGCCATCGAGGAAGTGATGGAGAACGAGATCCTTCATAAGAAGTGCCTACAGATATCTATCTTTATGTCTATCTTCAACGTGCATGCTAATTGGTTTCCCGTAAACGGTACCGTTAAGCATGTTTCCCACCAGAACGGGCGTTTTATGGCGGCTTATCTGCCGAAGAGTAGTACGGAGAACGAACGTTCGGCGGTCGTGATTACCACGAGGAACGGGGTGGATGTCTTGGCTCGTCAGATTGCCGGGGCGATGGCACGCCGCATCGTTACGTATGCCAAGCCGGGAGAGAAATGTCATGTGGACGAGCAAATGGGGTTTATTAAATTCGGTTCTCGCGTGGATGTCTACCTGCCGGTAGGAACAGAGGTGTTAATAGAGATGGATCAAAAAGTAACAGGCAATCAAACGCCTATAGCCCGTTTGTCAAAATGAGTATAAGAAAACATATTCCTAATACAATTACGTGTCTAAGCCTTCTGTCCGGTTGTGTCGCCAGTGTTATGGCCTTGCACGGAAATCTTTTATCTGCGTTGATTTGGATTATTATAGCCGCGGTCTTTGATTTCTGCGATGGCTTTGCCGCTCGTTTATTGAAGGCTTACTCGCCGATGGGAAAGGAATTGGATTCCTTGTCGGATATGGTAAGTTTCGGCTTCGCTCCGGGCATGGTGGTCTATTGGTTGTTGGGAGAGGCTTCTACGGCTTTGCCTTTTGGCTCTTTGAATACGTATATCCCTTATCTGGCGTTCGTGATCCCTACGTTTTCAGGTTTGCGTTTGGCTAAGTTCAATATTGATGAACGGCAAACTACCTCGTTTATCGGCTTGCCGGTTCCGGCGCATGCTTTATTTTGGGCTTCGGTGGGATATTCTGTTTTACCGGTTATCCATGCGAATGAAGGCTTGTTCGTGTTGGTGACTGTTATCTTGGCGTTTATTACCTCCTTGCTGTTGGTGTCTGAGATACCGATGTTCTCGCTGAAGGTGAAATCCTTAGCGTGGAAGGGTAATGAGCTTCGCTATATATTGATCGCTTGTGCCATTATTTTCGTGGCGTTATGGGGATTCTTGGGAATCTCTGGAACCATCCTGTTATATATAGTCTTGTCTATTTTTAACAAAAAGGGATAAACAAGAATTCTTATCTTTGTGTTTGTGATAGTAAAGAATCATTTAAGTATCGGATTATGTTTAAGTTTTTGTTTGTAATATTCTTTTTCTTTATCCTGTTGGTGTTTCTGATGGGTTTCTCCATCTTGCGTACCTTTAAGAACATCTTTTTTGGTAGCGGAAACAGCACTCGTAAGGGAGAACAACGTCGTCAAACAAATAGCAATACTTCCGGACATCGTTCTACGACTACTACCGCCCGGGACGATGATGATGATCGTACACCTTATGTGCACCGTAAGAAGATATTCGCCAAGGATGAAGGGGAGTATGTGGATTACGAGGAAGTTAAATAGAGCTTAGCGTCTTTGCTTAAAGAAACGCTGCATTTCTTCCGCGCACTCTTTTTCAAGGATACCTTTTTTGATAATCGCTTTCGGATGGAAGGCTTGAGGGGCGAATTTGGAGAAACCTCTTTTATCATCGGATGCCCCGTATACGATCGTGCTTAATTGTGCCCATCCGATCGCGCCGGCACACATTATGCAGGGTTCCACGGTTACGTATAGACTACAATTTGTCAGGTATTTCGCTCCTAAGACTCCGGCGGCGGCCGTAATCGCCAACATCTCGGCATGTGCGGTCACGTCGTTCAAGCATTCGGTTTGATTATGCGCCCTCGCTATGATCTGGTTGTTGCAGACGATAACAGCTCCTACGGGAACCTCACCCTCGGACGCTGCCGCACGAGCTTCCACCAACGCTTGCTTCATGAAATATTCGTCATTGAAAGGATTCATCTTCTCATCTCATTTTCGTTGAAAAGAGTCGGATAATCCTCCTCCAAGGTCTTGAGGATGTGAGAAAGGATCGTCTCTCGGTACCAACGGGACTTATTCTCGATCTTGTAGCGTGAAAGGTAACGTTTTACCGCTTTATGCTCTTCGTCATTCAGCATAAAGGTCACTTTGTGTACCCTCGGATGATTGGGGTGAGCCGATGAATATTTACGTTCTTCTTTCATACATTTGCAAATGTACGAGTGAATAGCCGAATAACAAAGAAAATGGCTATATTTGTGCAAATTAATGCGATGGCAAGACAGAACGATATGGGTCGGGAAGGTGAGTCTGAGGCTCGTGCCTATCTGGTAAAACATGGATATAACGTGTTGCATACCAATTGGCATTGGCATCATTATGAACTGGATATTATCGCTGTCAAGGAAGATGAGTTAATCGTGGTGGAGGTAAAGACACGCTCTGAGGATTTTTTGCTTTCACCGGAAGATGCGGTAGACACCAAGAAGATTCGGAGGATTGTCGCCGCTGCGGATGCCTATGTCCGTTATTTTAATATAGACTTACCAGTCCGTTTTGATATCGTGACATTGATCAAGAAAGAGACGGGTTTCCTGATCGACCATATCGAAGATGCTTTCTATGCTCCTTGCCGTTAAAAGATAAAAGTTATGAATATAGAAGAAGTACGTGAATACTGCCTTTCCTTGAAGAATACCATCGAGTGTTTCCCGTTCGATGAGGTATCGCTGGTCTTTAAGGTAGAGAATAAGATGTTCCTGCTGCTTCCTTTGGATGCGGAGGAGCCTCATGTCTCCTTGAAATGTAGTACGGATTATGTGGAAGAGTTACGGGAACATTATACGGCGGTTGAGCCAGCTTACCATTTTAATAAGAAATACTGGAATAGCATTTATCTGGACCGGGATATGGAAGACGAGGAGATTAAACGCTGGATCTTCCATTCTTACCGGGAAGTGATCGCTAAACTACCAAAAAATATAAGGGAAATTTATAATGATGAGCACTGATAATGAATCTCCCCGCATCTTGCGTGTGGCGGAAACCGCTTCTACGAATAGCTTGCTTCGTGAGTTGGTCATCAAGGAATCTCTTGCGGAAGGAAGTGTGGTCGTTGCCGATTTCCAGACAGCCGGACGTGGTCAGATCGGGAATACTTGGGAGTCTGAGGCGGGAAAGAACTTGATGTTTAGCTTAGTCCTGTACCCTACGTGCATCCCTGCGAACCGTCAGTTCTTGATTTCTCAAATAGCAGCTCTAAGCGTGAAGGAGGCGTTGGACTTATATGCGGATCATATCACCGTGAAGTGGCCGAACGATATTTACTGGAAAGACAAGAAGATTTGCGGAATGTTGATTGAGAACGACCTGTCGGGGCATAATCTGTATTGCTCCATCATCGGGATCGGCATAAACTTGAATCAAACGGTATTTCGAGGAGATGCTCCGAATCCTGTATCTTTGTTTCAAATAATCGGTAAGGAAGTAGATCGGGAAGAGGTTTTGCACCGTTTCCTCTCAATATTCTATCGCTATTATTTATCTCTTCTCCAAGAGGAACACGAGGATATTCGAGCTCGTTATCAATCCGCTTTGTATAGAAGAGAGGGGTATCATGGTTATAAGGATGAGTCCGGCGAGTTCGAGGCCTGTATCCATGATATAGAATCAACCGGGCATCTTTTGCTAGCATTACGGGATGGAAGCATTCGCCGTTATGCTTTTAAGGAAGTCTCTTATTGCAAATGACTTTTTGATCGGAGTGGTTTTTTACCACGTATTTTTATAATGTACACGTACATTGTAAAATGTGTGTAATAGTGTATATCTGTTGGAGGAATGAACCGAAGATAAGTATTGTGGTATTGGATAAGAGATGGTTTGTCTTTATAATCGGCGGTTTCGTAATGAATAGCCTATTTGATTGATAAGAAAGCGTATATGGTAACAAAAAAATAATAGGGAAGATTTGCACGAATCAAAGAAACGCGTACCTTTGCAATGATGAATAAAACCGATTGCCCTAAGTCCGTTTAAAAGGCAGGCAATCCAATAGAAGAGCTTATTACACTTTAGTATTAATATTAAATTATTTAATTATGAACAAAAAGTTTTCTACGCTTTTGTGCGCTAGCTTGCTTTTTTCTTCAGCATTTACAGCTCAGGCAGAGGATTTGAGCGGTGCTCTTAAGGGCGGTGATGCTACCGAAATGAGTGAGTTGGGTTCTACAACGCCGAAGGGAGTTTATCAATTAAGAACTTCTGATGGTAAAATTCTTACTGTAAATGATAAGGGTGAGTACAAATTGGTCACTTCTGCGAATTTGTCAGACGTGAAGTCTTCTTTGTGGTGTGTTCAGATCACTGAGGCACAAGACAGAGGACAACAACCTATCTATGACTTTGTGAACAAGGGACAGAGTGCAATGTTGGCGATTAATGTGCCCGATGGCATGAAAGTTGGTGAAACGACTGCTGCTCTTTCTGTTGGTGAATCTTATGGTGGATGGGCCTTCTCTTCTGTTTATAAGGAAAGCTTAGAAAGGAATCAAACATTATATACTTATCAAGAGGCAGATAATGTGTTGATTTTATTAGCGGAGGGCGATGGTATTAAGGCTAAGAAAATCAAAGCAAATGAGGCTGAGAATTATCAAGACGCATTGAAGTTCACGTTGTTCAACGCAGGTACATATGTGTTGAGTGCCGCTGAGATTAATGCTTATTTGAAAGAAAATAAGAATGTCTTGAAATTTAATCCGGACGCTAACGCAGATGTAAACCCGTTCTCTACAACAGCTTTTGTTGCTAAAGGTATTAACAGCGATACTGATCATAACTTCGTGTATGTAACGGATAAAGCAAAAGAAAATTCTTATTTGAAGGTAGATACTGCCGCTAATGGTGTAGGTACTCAATTCTTGAAGTTTGGTTGGACTGATGTCAAAGCTAAGGGTTCTGAGGATGCTTTAACGTCAGGTGAAATCGCTAACCAACACAAGTTCTTGTTTACTTACAGACCTTCTGGCGATAGCTTGTTCATTCAGGTTCAAGAGGCTCGTTATTTGCCGGAGAAGAGAACAGAGAATGACTATTGGAAGGATATGACTCCAATTAAGTACGGTACTGTATATCATGCGGTTACTTGCGAAGGAACAGATTCAGCTGATTCTTTGTTCGTTAAGTTGCAGAACTTTACTGTTGCGGATCGTATTGCTACAATTGGCAAAAAACCGATTAATACACACATTAGTTTTGGTGTAGACGGCTGTTTCACTAGCACGGACAAGACATCTGTAAACGATGGTGTTTATGTTATCAAGAACGCTAAGGGTGAAGTATTGGCTGCTCCTATCCATCTGAACGACAACGTTGCTGGCGAGGCTAATAATGATGTTCAATGGGTTAAATTGGATGCTCAAGATCCGAAGCATATGCCTGCTTATCAATGGGTTGTGTTGAAAACAATGCATTCTGATAAGGCTATCGAAACTTCTCCTGTTGTAATTACGAACCGTGAGTTCCCGCAATTTACAGTGACTGTTCAATTTACGAAGAATGAGAAAGGAGAGTTAGTTGGTAATACATCTATAGATAATAAAGTCCTTTCTGCTGTTACATTTGACGCATTGGAAGAAAGTTTGATTAAGGATGCTAAGTTGGGTTATAAGTATATTTCAGATGCTGAGTTATCTGTAAACAAGTATAAATTTAACTACTTGAATCCGTTTACTCCGGATTATTGGATCGCAAACGGTGATGGCAAAGACTCTTTGCTTTATGTGAAGAAAGAGGCTAGCCGCTATGAGTTGGTTAAGGGTTCTACTGCTGCTTATGGTTATAAGGTTACTGATGAGGCTAAAAAATGGATCAAGGGCTTGGCTCAATTGGAGAGAACTAACTATGTAGTTAAGTTGGCTAACACCGATAAATATTTGCGTGAGGAGTTTGTTTATGGCCAGAAGTATGCTATGGGTGCTATCGCTACACCGGATACATTCTTCTTTAAGGAGAATAACCATGATGGAGCTAAGCATTTCTATGCTATTCTTAAATCTCATTATGTCGCTAATGAGGCTGGCTTTGACTATAAGTATGCTGCAAACATTGAAAATGTGGCTACTACTCATAAAGTAGGTATCGCAGATGATGGTAAAGAGGCAGGTTTGAAGGTTGAGCTTTTGAATGAGAAGAGAACTTCTTCTTTCTCAGTAGAACCAGACAATACTCCGTTGTATCGTCGTTTCAACAATGAATTGTTAGGTGAGAACGTAAATGATGCTTCTGATAGCTTGTATTTTGTTGAGTCTATCCGTAAAGAGTACTTAATGGATGAGAACAACACGAACTTGCAACATTCTACAGTAGACTACGCTGGTATCTGGAATAAAGATAAGGCTAATGGTAAATTGGCATTCCGTGTTGATACTGCATGGTTGAAACGTGGCGCAGGCGAGATCAAACCTCAATACCTGATTTCTGCATTCCAAGATGTAATCGCAGGTGAGAAGATCATTCCTTGTACAGAGGATGGCAAGCACATCAAACCCGATGGAACTCCGACAGATAATCCTTACGAATGTGTACACGCTGTTCATATTAAGACTCCGGCATTCGTTTATGGTAAGTATCTAGTTAACTTCTCTGATTCTGCCGCTACTTGTGAAGCTGACGTAAATCCGTTTATCTTCAATACGAAGGCTGTTTCTAACAGTAGCTATACTCGTGTAGGTTTTGTTCCTGCTGTTCAATATGGTGATACATTGTTAGTCTTGACTGGTAAGTATGCAAGCATGACGAAAGAGCAATTGAAGAACGAGGGTATCGAATCTATGATCGCTACTTATAAGAAAGAATATCCTTCATTTATCAATTACTTGAATGGTGATAACCATAAGAATGTAACTTGGTCATTCCGTTATGTAAATCCTGAGGCTGCTGCTGTAGCTTATGAGGATGGCAAGGAAGGCGAGAACAACGCATTCTTGATCGAGTCTAATGTATATGCTGCTGGTGAGAAATATCAGACAGTAAAAGGCAACAAGGATGAGGCTATCGCCCCTGAAAAGGCTGCCGCTTGGTTGAAGATGCACAATGGTTGCTTGGTATTGACAGATGTGAATGCTACATTCGACAATGCTAAGACTGGTGGTGACGGTGCATTGGTATTCAACGCATTCCAGAAGACTGAAAAAGAAGATATGGTAACTTCTAATGACGAAATCGCTACTGAAGGCGTATCCGTAGTAGCAGGTAACGGTACTGTAACTGTTCAAGGCGCTGCTGGTAAGTCTGTAGTTATCACTAACATCTTAGGTAAGGTTGTTGCTGAGACAGTTCTTACTTCAGACAACGCAACTATCGCTGTACCTGCTGGTATCGTAGCTGTAGCTGTTGAGGGTGAAGAGGCTGTTAAGACAATCGTTAAATAAGTAGAAAACTGATCGAATTTCCGTAAGGAAAGACACAGTTCATAAGATAGAGCCCCGTCGATGTACTTCGGCGGGGCTTTTGTGCGTTCCCCTACGAGTGTTTCATATTTAAATACAAAAACAAGGTATCTTAGTTTCATTGAGCAAGTATCCTAAGTTCATTGGCGAAGTATCTTAGGCGTATGGGGCGATGAAACTAAGATACTTTTCTCATGAGCACCTTGTGTGAGTATCGGTGTTGTCATATGCGACTACCGGCGTGGATTGTAAGGACTACTCGTGCAGGTTCTAGGCTCTACTGCCCTGTTATTCTTTCTTTTTGATAGATAAATGTCTATATGTGTGACATCCCTTTTCGGTGGAGAGCGTAAAATAGCAGAGGCTGGATGACTGTAAACGGCATTTTTCATTGAAAAAGCCCCCTTTTTGTACGTGATAAGTGGTGAAAGCCTATGCGATAGGTCGCGTTGGGCAACGCCGGTAGTGCCGATGGGCATCGTGAATAGTCAAGAATAGGGTTGTTGATACTTGTGGATGGGCATCATAACCTTGTTACGACCCAGTTCTAACCCCATAAACCCCCTCAAGCAACCCACTAAATATGAATTACAATGAATGAATTCCGCTAGAATGAAAGGCCGTTTTTCGATAAGACGCTGTCATGTAAATGATTGCTGAAATTTTTTCTCGTATTTGAGAATGAACTGTCCATCAGCCCGGAAAAATCGATTCTCCGGGACTTGATATTACAAATTGTCAAAATGGTAAACGTGGTTTAGCTATGGTTTCTCGTTAGTCATATTTATGGGATTCTTGATATGGTATATTGTTTATTCTGCTTATATTTGCGATATCATGGAAGAAAGGAAATGGTTTGAGGAGCTACCGGACTTATGTCCACCTTCGGATGCTATGGCGTGTAGTGGGGTGTTTTATAGAATTGCGGAAGGAGATCCTGTGAAATCATTGGATTTCTTCTCGCAAAGAAGATGGCATGATTAAAAAGACATTCGGTGTGGCTCATTATTCTTGGTGGCGATCTTATTGTTTTGATGTAAATAAGGCAAAGGTAATGATGTTATGACTAATTTGTTTTTAGATAGGATCCTAGAGTTTTATGGTGTGCCTCAAATCCTTGTGGCTAAAGATTCTTTTGGTACGCAATACTTATGCCTGCTTTTCGATGATGGGGCTGGATGCAGGTATACGGGTATTAAGATTTCATCCTCTAGGCTGGATGATTATTGGGGAGGAAGGATCGATTTAAGGACTCTTTATCTGAATCCGGAGAATGACAATGAATATTTCAATGTGTCTTATAATGATAATCATTATGAGCTACAGTCTTTTGAGGGAAAGGCCTTGCCGGAGGAAAGGCTTCCGGAAAAGGGATATTTTCATGTGGAATCACGGTCTGAGATCTATACGATAAAGGTTCCTTCCTGCGATAAAAATATATTCCAAGACATTGCCCGGAGGATGGGATGGGTCTGTATGTAACTTAAAACTTCGTTATCATTTCCAAAAAAACACCTATATACCAGCCTTATAACCCCCTATTTGATTTATTCTGCTTATATTTGCGAGTTATCAACAGTTAGGGCGATTTATCAACAAAACAAGCATTGTTTTGATTGAACCCTGTTTGGTTCAGTTTTTAATGTTTAGTTTTGCCCTCGAATTAATTAGGTATAGTATGGGAAAGATTATCGCTTTAGCAAATCAGAAAGGTGGAGTCGGGAAGACAACCACCACGATTAATCTGGCTGCGTCATTGGCCGCTCTTGAGAAAAAGGTGCTGGTCGTAGACGCTGATCCGCAGGCGAATGCCTCATCCGGTCTGGGTGTGGACATACGTAATGTAGAACTTTCTATCTATGAATGTCTGGTGAACGGTGAGGACGCGAGCGGCGCTATCACACAGACTGAAGTGGAAGGACTGGATATCATCCCCTCTCATATCGATTTGGTGGGAGCGGAGATCGAGATGCTAAACTTGGAGAATCGTGAACGGATCTTGAAGCAGATATTGACACCGCTGAAAGAGAAGTACGATTTTATCCTGATCGACTGCTCTCCTTCTTTGGGATTGATAACCGTGAATGCCTTGACAGCCGCCGATTCGGTGATCATCCCGGTACAATGCGAGTATTTCGCCTTGGAAGGTATCAGTAAGCTGTTGAATACGATCAAGATTATCAAATCAAAGCTGAACCCGGCACTGGAGATAGAGGGATTCCTCTTGACTATGTATGATTCCCGCCTGCGTTTGGCGAACCAGATTTATGAGGAAGTGAAACGTCCGTTCCGCGATTTGGTATTTACTACCGTGATCCAACGAAACGTGAAGTTGAGCGAGGCTTCCAGTTACGGTAAACCTGTCTTATTGTATGATGCGGATTCGAAAGGATCTATCAACCATATGCAGTTGGCGCAGGAGATTGTTGAAAAAAATAAAGGATTATGGCAGCATTAAAAAGATCGGCGTTAGGCCGTGGATTAGACGCGTTAATTACGATGGATGACCTGAAGACAGGTGGTTCATCGTCTATTAGTGAGATCGAGTTAAGCAAGATCCAGCCTAATCCGGAACAACCTCGATCTGTCTTTGAGGAAGAGACCTTGGAGGAGTTGGCTACCTCTATCCGTTCGTTAGGCGTGATACAGCCGATTACGTTGAAGGAAATCGGCCCCGAGCAATATATGATCATCTCTGGCGAACGCCGTTATCGTGCGTCGCTTAAAGCAGGTTTGGAGCGTATTCCCGCTTATATTAAGACGGCGGCCGACGAGAACGTGGTGGAGATGGCTTTGATAGAGAATATCCAACGAGAGGACTTGAACTCTATCGAAATCGCGTTAGCTTATCAAAAATTAATCGATAATTACGGCTTGACCCAAGAGGGGCTGAGCGAAAGGGTTGGAAAGAAACGTGCTACGATCGCTAATTACCTTCGTTTATTGAAACTTCCCGCCGAGATCCAAGTAGGATTGAAGGACAAGAAGATCGATATGGGACATGCCCGGGCATTGATCCCGGTGGATGATCCGGAGGTTCAATTAGCTTTATATGAGCAGATATTGGCTCAAGGACTCTCCGTTCGTAACGTGGAGGAGATGGTGCGTAATATAGCCGAGGGAATACAACCGGAATTGCCGGAAAAGAAAAAATCGGATCGTAAGCCGATACTTCCGGAAGAGTTTAAATTGCTGAAAGATCATTTGTCCCGTTACTTCAATACGAAAGTCCAGTTGACTTGCAATGAGAAGGGAAAAGGTAAAATTACGATTCCTTTCGCCACGGAAGAAGAGTTGGAGCAATTGATCGGGTTACTGGATAAATTGAAATGAGAAATCGAATCATACTCCTTTTGATCGGATTCATGTGCTATGCCGGGATGGGTAACGCACAGGAGGATAAGACGGAGAAAGCCGTTCCTGCTATAGTTTCCGATTCCGTGGAGGTAGCTGCCCCGGATTCTACCGTGCAAGCCGTCTTGATGGCGGCCGATTCGGTGGGCGTACCGGAAGTGAAGATGAAGCTGGCTTTTAAGCCGAATCCGACAAAAGCGGTCTTGTTCGCCTTGGTACCGGGTCTGGGACAGATCTATAACCGGAAATATTGGAAATTACCGATCGTTTACGGTGGCTTGATGGGATGTATGTATGCCGTGACTTGGAACAACAAGAACTATAAGGATTATTCGACGGCTTATAAGGATATCATGTATGATGCCGCTAAGAATCTGGAAAATCCGGATGCTTGGAGTAAAAGTTGGCAAGACTTGACTTCCATGGCTCCTGAGGATGCGATTAATAATTCAAATTTCAAGGATCAATTGAAAAGACAGAAGGATTATTTTCGTCGATATAGAGACTTGAGTATAATTATTACGGTCGGGGTGTATGCGTTGAGTATCGTGGATGCCTACGTGGATGCCCAGTTATTCGATTTTGATATATCACCGGATTTATCCTTGCATTTGGAGCCGGTTGTTAGTCCGAAGACGAGTGTCACGCCTCGTACTTACGGATTGAATTGCAGTCTAAAATTCTGATATACATGAAAAGATACCTGCTAGCACTCATTTGTTTAAATTGTTTGGTCTCATTGGTCTATGCGCAGGAAGAGACCCGAATTGAGGAAAAAGATACCTTAAGCTCGCTGGAGTCTGAGGTCGGATTGATTCCGGAAAGCTTGGATGCGAACGTGGATAGTTTGCTCCGTACTTGGCATGTGCAATATTTCTCAAAAAGAGAGGACTTTTGCCATGATGACGACGAGAATGTCTATTTCCCGGATTCGGTCTATATCGACCGCCTGTCTAGGCTTCCCAGCGTGATCGCTTTGCCCTATAATAATATAGTGCGTGATTGTATTGACTTATATGCGGAGCGTAAACGAAATTTAGTGCGTTATATGCTGGGGATGGCGGACTTTTATTTTCCGATAATCGAGCAGGTGTTGGATGAGCATGGCCTGCCTATTGAATTGAAATATCTCGCCGTCGTGGAAAGTGCCTTGAATCCGGTAGCCCTCTCTCGTGTGGGCGCTTGTGGTTTATGGCAATTCATGCTTCCTACGGGTAAGAGCTATGGCTTGGAGATTAATAGCTTGGTGGACGAGCGCCGGGACCCCTTGAAAGCGACCGAGGCCGCTTGTAAGTATTTCAAGGATATGTACGCTATCTATGGGGATTGGAATTTAGTGTTGGCATCTTATAACTGCGGGCCGGGCAACGTGAATAAAGCGATCCGTCGTTCGGGGGGCAAGACGGACTTCTGGGATATCTTCCCTTATTTACCGAAAGAGACTCGTTCATACGTCCCCTTATTTATTGCCGCCAATTACGTCATGAATTATTATTGCGAGCATAACATCTGTCCGATGCAAACCAGCTTGCCGCTAGCCACGGATACGGTCATGGTGAATAATGCCCTACATTTGCAGCAGGTATCGGATCTATTGCAAGTAGATATTGAGACGTTGCGTGCGTTAAATCCACAATATAAAAGAGACATCGTTCCGGGTAATACCCGCCCTTCGGTTTTGAAACTACCTGCGGCGGAAACCTATGCTTTTATCGATAAAGAAGATACGGTCTATACGCATCGGATCGAGGAACTGTTGGCGAATTGCATTTCTGCGAATAACTCTAATGGCTCTTTACCAAGTGGTGCGACCCGGGAAAAAATCACCCACGTGGTATTGAGTGGTGAGAATCTTTATACGATCGCTAATCGCTATGGCGTGACAGCGAAAGATATCCGTAAATGGAACGGGCTAGGCTCCAACCGGGTAGCGAAAGGAAAACGGTTAAGATTATATGTAGATAATGGGGGTGTCGCTTTTGCCTCGGCTACCAAGACTCCGGTGAAATCAACTACCGTGACTGCGAAATCGACTGCGACAACAACGAAAAAGTCGGCTTCCGCCGCTACAAAACAGATCGCTTCCGCTAATAAAGATTTTGTCTCTTATAAGGTTAAATCGGGAGATTCGCTTTATTCGATTTCCAAGAAATACCCTGGGGTTACCGCCTCTTCCTTACAAAAGGTGAATGGGCTGTCAAGTCCGGATATCCGTCCGGGTCAAGTACTGAAGATACCGGTAGGATGATCATTCGGGGATAATTCGTCTTTAACTCTTTTTTTTCGCTTTCTTCCTGCACTGGAGAAGGATGTGAATGATTTTTTATTCCTTTGTATACGAAAAAAGATACAATCGTATGGGTTCATTGGATGAAAAGATATCAGTGGTCAAGGCTAAACCTTGGTTGGTCAGTTTGGTTTGCGCGGTGTTTATCGCCTACCCGAATTTGGCATGGATCTTTTGTGACATGAGCTATCTGGCTCCGAACGATCATCAAGGATTTTTACTCTTCTTTGGGTTCCGTTTTCTTTACTTCTGGGGACTTATTTGGTTTTTGCTGAAAAGTAACTTGAGGCATGAGGATTGTACCTCCTTCTTCGAGCGGTTGCTCTGGAATGCCCTGTACGTTTCCGGAGGCTTTGTTGTCTATAAATTGATCTCCTTCCTGACTATTAGTTATGATCGTTTTTTGAGTATCATTATCTTCCAGTTTATCGTGTTGGCGTTGTTATGTACCTTGATCGGCTATATACAAATGCTATATCACAATCAACGGGAAAAGGATCAATTGATCGAGAATCTGCGTGTCGAGAATTTGCAGAGCCGCTGCGATGCATTGGTGAACCAGATCAATCCGCATTTCTTTTTCAATTCATTGAATGGAATCTCCTCCTTGATACGGAAGAAAAACGATGAGAATACCTTGTTGTATGTTACGAAATTGTCCGATATATTCCGTTATATCCTTCAGAGTGATAAAAAGAATTTGGTACCACTGTCGGAGGAGCTTGCGTTTATAGAGGCTTTTCAGCATGTAATGGTAGTCCGTTTCGCCAATAAGCTTACTTTTACGATCGAAGTTCCCGAAGATAAGCGGAACTTGCGAATTCCCGTATTATCTTTGCTTCCGTTGGTAGAGAACGTGACGGTACATAATATTATAGACAGCGAGCACCGGATGGATATCTTGATCCGGCTGAACGAGCGAATGGAACTGGTTGTTTCTAATCCAATCTATCCGAAATTGACCTTACCGGATACGAATGGAACCGGGCTTAAGAATCTGGAGAATCGTTTCTTGCTATTAATGAATAAACAAATACGGGTAGAATCTGATGAGGATGAGTTTCAGGTATACCTACCCCTAAAATGATGCTATATGAGAATACTGATCGTAGAGGACGAGACCGCCGCCTATGAGAACTTAGCGGATATGTTGGTTACAATAGATCCCACGCTTGAGATCATGGGAAATACGGAGAGTGTCCAGCAAACGGTACGTTGGCTGCAAGCCAATCCGAGGCCGGATTTGATTTTTATGGATATTCATTTATCGGACGGTTCCGCTTTCGCTATTTTTGACCAGATAGAGGTGGAGGCACCGATTATCTTTACTACGGCGTACGATCAATATGCGATCGACGCTTTCAAAGTAAACAGCATAGACTATATCTTGAAGCCGATTAAGTCGGAAGAATTGAAAAGGGCCTTAGATAAGTTTAGCCGATGGAATCATCAAGATATCATCCATTATTTATCCCAATTAACACAGTTGTCTACTACTCCTAAATACAAGGATAAACTACTGATTCCTATTAAGGATAAATTGTTGCCTATTAGCTTGAAAGATGTGTCTTGTTTCTATACGGCTGATAAGAATACATATGTTTATTTAAAGAGTGGTAATTCGTATCCATATGCTAAAACATTGGAACAGATAATTTCTTCTTTAAGTCCTGCTGATTTTATTCGTGCGAATAAACAATTCATCATTTCTCGTGATAGCGTGAAGGACATAACAATTTGGTTTGATAGCCGTTTGCTCGTTACTTTGGATATAGAAGTGCCTGAGCGTATATATATTAGTAAAAATAAAGCATCCGAGTTTAAGTCTTGGATAGTAAGTCTGGAATAATAATTAAATAGAAATGCCGGTTCTCTTAAAGCCGGTATTTTTTTGCCCTTTTCGTGTTCAATCCCCATTTTTTCCTTTTCGTCAACAATCGGAAACTTCCTATCCGATAATTCTTCATCTTTGCAATACAAACAAGGAGATACATCAATAAGATGTAAGTTGAAATTTTGATGTTAATCCGAGTTTTATCATACACATTAGATTGGTTAATAGGTTTGTAAAAAAGGATTAGTCCGAAACAAAAGAATGTTTAGGCTATCTTCTCTAAAATGAGTGTTTGTTTTGTAAATGGTTTTGTAATAGGTAAATTGTAGGTATTATGAGAAAGTTAATTATGGCGGTAGCGGTTTTGGGAATGAGTGCTACAATGAATTTTGCGAAAGCGCAATGTGTGAATGAATATGGGAATAAAGAACCGTTTGCGGTAGAGTTTAGCCGATTGAGTTCTTATCTAGGATTGGCTCCTTACCAAATGGAGGAGGTACTTAACATTAATGATTATTTTGTACAAGAACAAAGAAAGAGTTTGAGCAAAGACCTGAAGCGTCAGGATGAACGATTGCAAAAAGCCGTGTACGGCAATTTGAAGCTGATGAAAGAGGCGTTGACAGCCGATCAGTATCGCAAGTATGTCATATTGTTAAATGTAACTAACAACAATAACCGATTAACCGGAGCTGTGACATTTACGGATATCTATTTGGCTGAGAATAAATGAGTGTAACCTTGGCTCGATGTGATGTTGATTAGAAAGACGATCCTTGTGTCGAACAGGGATCGCCTTCTTTGCTTCTGTCCTTTTCCTTTTGGAAGTGCGCTATCAGATTTTAGCGAAAGCTTGATCCAGATCATCTATAATATCATCTATATATTCGGTTCCGATGCTCAAGCGTACGGTGGATGGTGTTATGTGCTGTTGGGCAAGTTCTTCCGGGCTCATCTGGGAATGAGTGGTCGTGTATGGATGAATGACAAGGCTCTTTACATCGGCGACATTCGCTAGTAGGGAAAATATCTCCAGTGAGTCGATGAATTTCCAAGCGGCTTCCTGCCCGCCTTTGATCTCGAAGGTGAAGATACTGCCGGCACCATTCGGGAAATATTTATTGTAAAGTTCATGGTCCGGATGGGTAGGAAGTGATGGATGATTCACTTTTTCTACTTTCGGATGTTTTGATAAATAATCCACGACTTTCAATGCGTTTGCTACATGGCGCTCCACGCGTAGGGATAAGGTCTCTAATCCTTGCAACAATATAAAAGCATTGAAAGGAGAGATCGTTGCCCCGGTATCGCGAAGAATGACCGCACGGATACGGGTGACAAAGGCGGCGGAACCTGCTACGTCCGCAAATATGGCTCCATGATAACTTGGGTCTGGTTTAGCTAATGTAGGGAACTTATCTGCATTCGCCTTCCAGTCGAAAGTACCTCCGTCTACAATTACACCTCCTAGGCTACTGCCGTGTCCTCCTATGAACTTTGTGGCGGAATGGATGACAATGTCAGCTCCATGTTCGATCGGACGAATCAAGTAGGGGGTTCCGAACGTATTGTCTACGATTAATGGAACATGGTATCGGTGAGCGACTTCCGCTACCGCATCCAGATTCGTTACGTCAGAGTTAGGATTCCCGAATGTCTCTACATAAATGGCTTTCGTGTTTTCCCGGATGGCTGCTTCTAATGCGTTTAGGTCATTTACATTGATAATCGTATTAGTAATGCCTTGGGAGGCCAGTGTATGGGTGATCAGGTTGAAGGAACCGCCATACAAATTATCGGCCGCGATAATATGATCTCCTGCCCTCACTATGTTCTGTAACGCATAGGTGACAGCCGCTGCTCCTGAAGCCACGGCCAAACCTGCCACACCTCCTTCTAAGGCAGCTACACGTGCCTCGAAAACGCCTTGCGTGGAGTTTGTCAAACGTCCGTAAATATTCCCTGCGTCACGTAGGCCGAAACGGTCTGCCGCATGTTGTGCGTTATGGAATACATAGGAAGTTGTTTGATAAATGGGTACTGCACGTGCGTCGGTTGCGGGATCCGGTTGTTCTTGTCCTACATGAAGTTGTAATGTCTCGAAATGTAACTTCTTTGTTGCCATAGTCATCTTGTTTATTTAGTTCTTATTCTGTTGGCAAATGTATGATGTGTGTGCTTTTTGGACAAGATTCGTTGAGAATATAGAAAATAATACTATTTTTAGGGCTATAAATAGAATACATCTTCGGCGAAGGACGCTGGGGAATCAATCCGATAGAATTTTTTTCTTATGAATGTTTCAGATAAGTTAGACAAGGTGGATCTGCAAATCCTCCGAACGTTACAAGATAATGCCCGGTTGACTACGAAAGAGTTGGCGGCAAGGGTCAGTCTCTCGTCAACCCCGGTGTTCGAGCGTTTAAAACGTCTTGAGAATAGTGGATATATAAAGAAGTATATAGCGGTACTAGATGCGGAGAAACTGAATCAAGGCTTTGTTGTCTTTTGTAGCGTGAAATTGGTTCGGCTGAATAAGGATATAGCTTTTGAGTTTACCCGGATTATTCAAGAAATCCCCGAGGTAACGGAGTGCTATAATATTTCAGGCGATTATGATTACTTATTGAAGATACACGCTCCCAATATGAAATATTATCAAGAGTTTATTTTAAATGTGTTAGGAACGATCGATAGTTTGGGCTCGTTGAGAAGTACTTTTGTCATGGACGAGGTTAAACACGACTATGGGATCCATATTTAAGCAGTAGATATTCTATTTTTGTCTTTTGTTAGGGTTTCCTTCCAAATATTTGTATATATTTGTGGCTATACAGTATAAAAATGGGAGGTGTAAAACCATGGACGATACAAAGGACACAAAAGATATAAAAGAAACGGGCGAGGCTGCGTCCGTTCTCTCTGCGGACGAACAGATGATACAAGATGGGTTCAATGCGTTGTTGAACGATTATTTGAAGTCAAACCACCGCCGTAAGGTCGAACGAATCACGAAAGCTTTTAATTTCGCCAATCAAGCGCACGCCGGAGTGAAACGGCGTTCCGGCGAACCTTATATAATGCATCCTATCGCCGTGGCTCGTATCGTATGCCGGGAGATGGGTTTGGGCTCTACCTCTATTTGCTCTGCGTTATTGCATGATGTCGTGGAAGATACCGAGTATACGGTGGAGGATATCCGGGATATGTTCGGAGACAAGATCGCCCAGATCGTGGATGGCTTGACGAAGATATCCGGTGGCATTTTTGGGGAACAGGCCTCGGCTCAAGCCGAGAACTTCCGTAAGTTGCTGCTGACTATGAGTGACGATATACGGGTGATTCTAATCAAGATCGCAGACCGTCTTCATAATATGAGGACTTTGGGTTCCATGCTTCCCGCCAAGCAATTTAAGATCGCGGGTGAGACTCTTTATCTGTATGCTCCTCTGGCGCATCGTCTGGGTCTCTTCTCGATCAAGACGGAACTGGAGGATTTGAGTTTTAAATATGAGCATCCGCAAGAATATGACTTCATCAGCGCTAAGTTGAAAGCGACAGAAGAGAGCCGTAATAAATTATTCGAGCGTTTCGCCGCCCCTGTGGACGAGAAGCTGAAATCGATGGGACTTCAGTATGAGATGCGTGCCCGTGTGAAATCGGTCTATTCCATTTGGAATAAGATGGAAAGCAAGGGTGTCGCTTTCGAGGATATTTATGATATTTATGCGGTCCGCATTATTTTTGACCCGCTTCCCGGTGTGGACGAGAAAAACCAATGTTGGGATATCTACTCGGCTATTACGGATATTTACCGGATTCGTCCCGACCGTATCCGTGATTGGGTGAGCCGTCCGAAAGCGAACGGTTATCAAGCGCTTCATCTGACCGTTATGGGACCGGATGGACAATGGGTAGAGATCCAGATCCGTAGCCGCCGTATGGATGATATCGCAGAGAAAGGCTTCGCTGCCCATTGGAAATACAAGGAATCCAACGTGGAGGAGGATACGGAATTGGATAAATGGATACAAACCATTACCGAGATCTTGGAGAGTCCGGACCCGAATGCGCTGGATTTCTTGGATACGATCAAACTGAACTTATTTACTTCCGAGATATTTGTTTTCACTCCGAAAGGAGATATAAAGACATTGCCCCAAGGGGCTACCGCCTTGGATTTCGCTTATGCGCTTCACTCCGATATCGGTAATAAATGTATTGGCGCTAAGGTAAACCATCGTTTGGTGCCATTGAGTCATCCGCTGTCCAGTGGAGATCAGGTGGAGGTCTTGACTTCCCGTTCTCAGGAGCCGCAACCGGAGTGGTTGAACTTCGTGACTACCGCTAAGGCTCGTGCGAAGATTGATGCCGTATTAAAGCGTGTCCGTAAAGAGGTCGCTAAGTATGGAGAGATAAAAGTTCTTGATGCCTTCAAGCGTTCGGAGCTTGAGGCGAGTACATCCAATCTGGATAAATTAGGCATGTACTTTGGATTCTCGAAACGCGAGGAATTCTTTTATGCGGTAGAGAAGGGGGATGTGGTTTTGCCCGAGAATTTAAAGAAGCTGTTGAAGGAGAAGACGGATAATGTCTTGTTTAAGTATGTGAAACAGGCGTTGGGTGTCGCTTCCAAGAAGGTGAAACAACCCGAAGAGGAGGAAGCCAAGAAAGAGAAGCCTAAATATGATAAGAAAAAGCCTTATTTATTGAAAGAGGAGGCTTTTGAGCGTAATTATGTAATTGCCGAATGTTGTAAGCCGATTCCGGGAGATGACTCTTTAGGTTTTATCAATGATGATGGAAATGTAGTAGTTCATAAACGTTCCTGCCCGATCGCCATGCGCTTGAAAAGTAGCTTTGGCGAACGTATCTTGAATACGGTTTGGAGCAGCCATATGAACGCTTCTTTTGAGGCCACGCTAGAGGTGAAAGGTATAGACTCGATAGGCGTATTGAATACGATCACGAAAACGATTTCCGAGGATTTCAACGTGAACATCATGCGCTTGCTGATCGAGGCGAAAGACGGCGTGTTCGAAGGTAAGATAAAGATGAAAGTTCATGACGTAGAAGATATCCAGAAAATGTGCGTGACTTTGTCGAAGATACAGAATATTAAATCTGTCGGACGTGTAGCGGATTAAGTGTAGGATAAGTAGGGAGCATTGTTTACTATAGTTCCCGTGGAACTATAGTAAACGTTTATCGTTTACGCACACACACTCATATGCCAACCGATTACGATACAAATGTAATATTATTTTTTTAAACATTATACATGACTTAGGACAAATACATCAAATTATTTACTCCGACTATTCCTCCATCCTGTTTAGGTCGAGCCTCTCTTGCTTGATATAGGTTACCCAATAGCTTTAGGTATAATTGTTCATATCATCCAGTAATAAACATTTTTTTCGCTATATACAAACCTACTTGTCACTTGATCTATTCCTTAATGATCGCCGTGGGATGTACAAACCAAGTCGCGATCTGTATATTCCATGATGTGATCTGTACAGACCACGCCGTGGTTTATGGAATTATACGGCATGCGAACAAGAATCTATACGCTACCAAGTAAGAATTCATACAGGAGTAGAGCGTTATTAAGCCGCATTACGTTTCTTATAAAGGATTTTACTTACTCCTATTACTTTCAACTTCTATAGTTCCACGGGAACTTGCCTTCCTAATACATATTTATTAATGTATAGTGTTTTTATCAATGAGATTAATGTTAATTTAAATGTATGCCTATGAAGAATCAGACAAGAATGTGATTAATACCTGTGAAATGTGTAACCTTATTTCGTGAATAATTAATTCAACAAACTATTATTATCAATATGAATAAAATATCTAAACTATTTTCTTTAAGGAATATAGCGAGATTTTCTGCACTTAGTTTGCTGGTGTCCGCGTTCTCTACGACAGATTTGGCGGCTATGGGAGCAAACGAGACTAATGTGTTGCCGGTAGTGAATGTCGCTCAGCAGAGTAAAAGTGTTTCCGGAGTAGTCGCCGACAAGTCTGGTGAGCCGATTATTGGCGCTAACGTAGTTGTGAAGGGGGCGAACGTGGGTAGCATTACCGACTTTGATGGTGCTTTCAAGATCGAGAATGTACCTAGTGCTGCTATCCTGCAAATCTCTTATATTGGTTTCAAGACGCAAGAGATTCCGGTAGGAAGTAAGTCTTCTTTCAATATAACGCTAGAGGAAGATTCCGAAACTTTGGATGAGGTTGTGGTTGTCGGTTATGGCTCGTCCGTGAAAAAGGACTTGACTACTGCTGTGACCAGTGTGAAAAGCAAGGATTTCTTGGCGGGTGCCGTGAATGATGCGATGCAGATGATCGATGGTAAGGTGGCCGGTGTATCGGTAAACAGTGCGGCCGCTGCCGACCCGAACTCCAGCTCTAGTATCCAAGTGCGCGGTGCTTCTTCCTTGAAAGCGGGTAATAGCCCGTTAGTCGTAATTGACGGTATGCCCGGTGGCGACCTTCGTAACATCGCACAGGCAGATATCGAGTCGATCACGGTATTGAAAGATGGTTCTGCCGCTGCCATCTATGGTTCTCGCGGTGCCAATGGTGTTATCTTGGTGACCACTAAACAGGGTAAGGCAGGTAAGACTACTATCACGTATGATGGATACGTAGAGCATGATTTCGTGGCAAGTCGGCCGGATATCTTGGATGCGGATGAGTATTTGGAGAAGGTGACCGGTGCGAAGGATTATGGGTATCGTACGAATTGGTACGATGAGGTGCTGAACAAGGATAACTTCGGACATAACCATAATATCTCTTTATCCGGAGGTAGCGAGAGCACGATCTTCCGTGTTTCTGCCAACTATCGTCAGAAAGGGGGACTCGATATCGCTTCTAATCGTAAGGAATATGGCTTGCGCGGTAGTTTCAAACAGACTACGTTGGAAGGCTTGCTGGAAGTAGGCGGTAACTTCTCGTACCGTGTGGCCGATGAGGATTATACGGATTATGGCTCTTTCAAGCAGGCGGTCCAGTTGAATCCTACCTATAGCGTAGACGAGATGGACGCTTTCAAGGGCAACAGTTATTCTTATAATCCGGTGAAGAACTTGACCGAGCGTGACCGCGGAGCTTTGCAGGAATACTCGATCATCGACTTGAACGCGAAGTTGAATATCTTGGATAACTTGAGCACGGAGCTGAAACTCGGTCGCCAAGGGCATAGCAAGAAAGAGCAAGACTATAAGTTCAAGACATTCCGCGAGTGTATCGATGGCGGATACAATGGCTGGGCGAAGATCACGCAAGAGAACTGGACGGACTGGACGTTGGAGTGGTTGGGTAACTACAACTTTAAGATCAACGAGGTGCACGACTTCAAGATCATGGCCGGTTACTCTTACCAAGAGTTTAATTACGAGAAATTGATGGCCAACAACCGTAACTTTCCCTCAGATGCGTTCATGACTAATTATTTGCAAGGTGGCGATTATGAGAAGGTAAGCGGTCGTCTTGGCATGGAATCGCAAAAGACGCAGGAGAAGACCATCGCTTTCTTGGGCCGTATCAATTATAACTGGAACGACATTTTCTTGTTCACGGGATCATTGCGCCATGAGGGTAATTCCAAGTTTGGCGTGGATCATAAGTGGGGTACTTTCCCGGCGGCTTCCGCCGCATGGCGCATGTCCAAGCTGCCCGTGTTCGAGAATAGTGGAATGGTAGACGACTTGAAGCTTCGCTTCTCTTACGGTGTGACCGGGCGTTCCGGTTTCGACCGCTATATCTCATTGGCCAAGTACTCCGGATATGGAGAGTACTATAGCGATCAGTTCGGCTGGTTGCAGGGGTATGGACCGGGCAATAACCCGAACTATGACTTGGCTTGGGAGAAGCAGATCTCTTACAACTTGGGTATCGACTATACCTTGTTCGAATCTCGCTTGTCTGGTAGCTTGGACTTCTTTATCCGCGACGGTAAAGACGTGATCGGTGATTACAAGGTGCCCCTGCCTCCTTATTTGCACGAGTCTATCGTGGCCAACGTGGGAACAACTACCTCCAAGGGCTTCGAGTTCCAGGCGAATTGGGATGCCGTGCGGACAGAGGATTTCTCTTATTCCACGAACGTGATGTTGTCTTATACGACCTCAAAACTGAAATCATTCTCGAATGAAAAATATCAGTTAGGTTTTATCGAGGGCGAAGGTTTCCCATCTCCGGGGAACCCAGGATCAGCCCAGCGCTTGCAGGATGACACGCCTATCGGTTCTTTCTATGGCTTCCGCTACGCAGGTGTGGATGATGCTGGCAATATCTTGATCTGGAAAGGTGGAGAGATCGGCGGAGATACGAAACTCGGCTCGGATGGTGATGAGAAAGATAAGGTGTATCTGGACGGTACGGGTGTGCCCAAATGGGAGTTGTCGTGGGGCAATACCTTCACGTATAAGAATTTCGACCTTTCTTTGTTCTTCCGCGGACGTTTTGGATACAAGGTGATGAACCAATATGAAATGTATTACGGTTTGCAAGTGGTTGCGGGTGACAATAAGCTTTCTTCCGCTTACGAGGAGAACGCCCATATTAAGGGTCCCAAAGTGATTTGCGACTACTTCTTGCAGAATGGCAACTATTTGCGCCTGGATAACATCACGGTGGGATGGACACCGAAGTTGAATACGAAATGGATCTCAAGCTTGCGTGTGTATGGAACCTTGAAGAACGTATTTACGCTGACGAAGTATTCGGGCGTGGATCCTACGACCGTAACGACAACCGGTTTGTGGCCGGGCATTGGTGGCATGGATGTATATCCGACCGCACGTAACCTGACGTTTGGTGTACAAATTACTTATTAATCTTAATCAAAGAAATAGACATGAAAAGAATCAAATCTATAGTATGCGGTACGGTAGGTGCATTGGGGCTGTTGGCGATGACATCTTGCACGGACTTGACCGAGACGATATATTCGGACTTGACGAAAGACAACTATTATACGGATAAGGCTTCGGTAGAGGCGGCCGTGGTGCGATGCTTTGAACATAGTGATAACGTGACATGGCGTGGTGACATCTGGAAATTACAGGAGCTTACCGCTGATCATTTCGTATGGACGCAAAAGGGTCGCCATGGGTATGACGATGGTATGTGGATTCGTTTGCATGAGCACAAATGGAATTATATCCAGGCGCAGATCAATGGAGGGTGGGTACAGTCGTACCAGTGTATCAGCCAGGTGAATACCGTATTGCGCGACTTCAATACGTTAGATTTCAGTTCGATCGGTGTGACCGATGAGGAGAAAGCCGCTTATTTCAGTGATTTACGTGTGTTGCGGGCTTGGTACTACATGTTCTTGCTGGATTTCTTCCGCGAGGTGCCTATCGCTACTGAGCAGCAGGGTGCGGAGGAGATCGTTGCGCAAAGCCCGGCTAAGGATGTGTTCAATTTTATCGAGTCTGAATTGAAGGATGCGCTTCCTTCCTTACCTAAGGAGAAACGTATCGGTCGTTGGACGCAAGGCCCTGCGGCAGGTTTGCTAGTTCGCTTGTACTTGAACGCGAAGGTTTGGGTTGGAGAGGATCGTATGGCCGACTGTAAGAAGTATGCGCAGGATATCATCAATGGCGTGTATGGATCCTATAGCATCAATCAGTCTGATTACCGTGATCCGTTCCGTTCGGGTATCAATGGCTACCAGTCTCCTGAGAACTTGTTTGAGTTCTGGCACGAGCGCGGTCGTTTGGAGCAACAGACGATGTGGGCAGACGGAATGCACTATTCCGCAGCTCAGACGATAGGTAGCGATGGAGGAGGTAACAACGGTATTCACTTGCAACCTTCCCGCGATTTCCAAGGAAACGTGTACCAATTCGCCAGCGGGTTGGGTAATCCGTTCGAAAAATACGCTAAGTGTGATTACCGCGTGATTCCGTTCCATACCACCGATGCAAATGGCGGTTATGAGGGCTTCTTCTTGCAAGGCATGCAAATGCAGTACGACAAGTCCAAACAATATGGTTTCACGGATCAGTACGTGAACGGCTCTGAGGAATATGCCGGTGTTCCTTTGGTATTCGTAGACCAAGTCGGTCGTTTCTCCGAGCAAGCAGAGTTGAAGAAGAAAGACGGTGAGAGCGATGAGGCTTATAAGGCTCGTTTTATCACTTACATGAAGGAGGTGGCCGAGCGTGGTTATTTCATTTGCAATGACGCGGATGTGATCGCTAAGAAGTCGCAGGTTACGACCGGTGAGGAGAATTCCGGTATCCGTTTCAACAAATTCCCTTATTTGCCAGATCACGACGGGTTATTCCGTTCTCAATCCACGCCGGAGATGCGTTTGGCCGAGATCTACTACTCCTTGGCTGAATGTTATTACAGAGAAGGAAATAAGGCGAAAGCCGCTGAATTACTGGATTATGTGCGCATTAGAAACTATCCCACCGAGGAATGGAGCAAGTACAGTTATGTAGCTAATCCTGCCAAACTGACCGATGCGGAATTCTTGGATGAGTGGGGACGCGAGTTCTTGGGCGAGCGTCGCCGTCGCGTGGACTTGATCCGTTGGGGTAAGTTCGGTGAGGCTTGGTGGAATAAGGAGAAAGATCCTTCCGATAAGGAATATACTTATTTCCCGATCCCGCAGAACCAGTTGAATGCAAGTCCTGTCTTGAAACAGACTACCCCAGGCTGGGAGTAAATTAAGTTTAGTATTGAAAAGTAGGGGAGGAGCTTGCCGGAAACTTCAGACGTTGTTCGGACGTTGTACCGGCACTTCCTTTCTGCTATAAAACAAAAGTGTAGCACTTCGCTACACTTTTGTTTTATAAAAGCTTTATCAGCCGACAATCAAATAAGTTATATAAGCTATATAACAAGCGATCAATAGGATTCCCTCCGGCCTAGTGATGGTCCGTTTCTTGAAGAAAAGGCCAAAAATATAAAGCAATACGCATGAACCGATCATGACGCCCAAATCCAGATTGGTAATGCCTTGTATGTTCATCGGCGTGATTGTCGCGCTACAACCTAATACGAAGAATATATTGAAGAGGTTGGAACCGATAACATTTCCGATCGCCATCTCCGGGTTCTTCTTTAATGCGGCCACGACGGAAGTCGCTAACTCAGGAAGAGAGGTTCCTCCGGCCACTAAAGTCAAACCGATAATAGATTCGCTGACACCCAGTCCACGGGCGATACCAGAAGCTCCATCCACGAAAAATTGTCCTCCGTAAATCAAACCAGCCAATCCACCAATGATGAATAAACTCGCTTTCCAAATGGGCATTATTTTAATCGTGCTCTCTCCATTTTCCTCTCTATTATGTGCGATCGCGAATGTATAGCCAAGGAAAATGGCGAAGAAGCATAATAGTAACATTCCATCGCTACTACTGATACTATTGTGCGATGCGCCGTTGATCAAAACGTCATTCGCACAAATAAATAATACGATTGAGGCAAGCACGCAAAGAGGGATCTCTTTGCTCAACGTACCTTTCGTGACGCTGATCGGTACGATAGCGGCCGTACAGCCGACAATCATCAAGGCGTTAAATATATTGCTTCCTACTACATTACCAATAGCGATATCCGAGCTTCCTTTCAAGGCGGATACGACACTGACCGTTAATTCCGGTGCGGAAGTCCCAAACGCCACAATAGTTAGCCCGATTACTAAGCTGGAAATATTGAAGCGTTTGGCTACCGAGGCGGCACCATCTGTCAAGGCGTTAGCCCCGACTAAAATTAGTAGTAAACCGCCAATTAGTAATACGATATCCATTAGTCTTTAGAATGGCAAATCATCGATTGGATTGGCCGGTCCGAAATCAGGAGCGGATGAGGCTGGAGCCGTAGGAGCGGAAGCCGGAGCGAAATTATCCGGAGTTACTCCTATCGGAGCGGCTTGAGGAGCTGCCGCCATCGGACGGTCTACTTTCCATGCGTTGATACTGGTGAACCAGCGGCCTTGGTACTCACGGCTGTCAATGTCGAAAGAGACTGTCAATTCCTCGCCCGGCTGAATGGCCGCTTGAGCGATCTTATCCGCTCCGAATATCTGGAAGCATACTTTCTTGGGATATTGATCGTGTGTCTCTAATACGTACTCTTGTTTTTTCCATTCGTTTCCGGCTTTGCTGACACCGCCTACTTCCGGTAGGACTTGAATAATTTTTCCTGTAATTTCCATGTCTTGTATTTTATTTGCTTATGTTTTATTTAATTGGGGACGAAGGTACGGTTTTGTTCTGGTTTTATCAACAGAATAATCACACTTTCGGGGCAAAAGCATCGAATGCGTCTTTCATAGCTAACAGCTCTTCTTTGATCTGTTTCAGGCGGTTTACGATCTCTTCTTGCCGGATCGTCGTCTCTTTATTGTCCTTCAGTTTTTGCCGTGCGCCGGCCAAGGTCATCCCTCTCTCTTTAACCAGATGGTAGATGAGGCGTACCGCGTCGATATCCTCCTGCTTGTAAAAACGGGTACCTTTGCTCGTCTTCCTTGGATTGATGATATCGAACTCCTTCTCCCAAAAGCGAAGGGTGGACTCGTTCACGTCGAACATCTGCGCCACCTCGCTGATGGAAAAATAGAGTTTGAGATCTTTATTCTTTTTTAGACTCATACTGCTAATGAAGTTTAATCCATAACCTGACCATGATTCTCGGCAATCTGGATCATACGGTCGTATTCCTCAGGTGAGAGATCCATGTAATAGTATTTAGATGGGTTATCATACTTCCCTCGTACGATTACCTCATAATGCAAGTGAGGGCCGGTAGATTTCCCGGTATTTCCAACCTCGCCAATCACCTCTCCACGAGTAACCTTTTGTCCGACACGTTTCTTGAACTTACTCATATGACCGTATAAAGTCTGATAGCCGTAGCCATGATCGATAATCAAACAATTTCCGTATCCCTGTTTCCAAGCGGCGAAAGTGACAACGCCATTACCTGTCGCATAGATCTCCGTTCCCACTTTAGCCGAGAAATCCATTCCGGAATGGAAACGAGGTGTACGGTAAATCGGGTCGATACGTACGCCATAGCCGGAAGCGGTACGACGCAGATCCTTATTGGAAATCGGCTGGATCGCCGGGATACATTTACTTCTCTCTTCTTGGTTCTTTCCTAGAGAGATCAGTTCTTCCAAGGAATTGGATTGGATATATAATTGCTTACGTAGCATATCCATCTTTTGGGTCGTGGAGACAACAAGCTCCGGATTGGACAGGCTCATCAAATGCTCGTAACGGTTTGTCCCTCCAAACCCGGCTTTCCGAACGGACTCGGGGATGGACTCGGCTTGGAAGATCGCCCGGTACAGATTCTCGTCACGCTGTTGGATATCATCCAATACGTCTAACGCGTTATTTAAGCGAAGGGAAAGCACCTCGTATTGAGTTTGCAATAGGCGGTTCTCCTTACGTAACTGAGATTCCATCGGAGAGTCCACCAAATGCATCATGACGAAAAAAGTGGCTACGCCGAACGCTATTCCGGTGCTTAAATGGCGGAGAACGGTGAACAGCCGGTCTTTGCTAGATGGGTATACACGCTCATAATTGAGAGTGTTCGGATTGTATAAATAGTATGTTTTGCGACTTTTAAAGAGTTTCATCTACATTTTTTGTTATCTGAATGCACGCAAAAATAATAATTTGCAGTACTTTTGCAAATTGTTTTTCAGAATATTAACGAGAACTATATAAATAGATTATGTTGACAGCAAAAGAAATCCGTGAATCCTTCAAGCAATTCTTCGCTTCTAAGGAACACCAGATCGTGCCTTCCGCTCCAATGGTGGTGAAGGGTGACCCCACGTTGATGTTTACGAACGCGGGAATGAATCAGTTTAAAGATATTATCTTGGGCAACGTGCCCCGTAAGTATCCTCGTGTCGCGGACTCTCAGAAATGTCTTCGTGTTAGCGGTAAGCATAACGATTTAGAGGAGGTAGGACATGATACCTATCATCATACGATGTTTGAGATGCTCGGAAACTGGTCGTTCGGAGATTATTTTAAGAAAGAGGCGATCAACTGGGCTTGGGAATACTTGGTAGAGGTATTGAAGCTGAATCCGGAGCGTTTATATGCCACCGTATTCGAGGGAAGCCCCGCTGAAGGCTTAGATCGTGATAACGAAGCTGCTGGTTATTGGGAGCAATATTTACCGAAAGATCATATTCTGAACGGTAACAAACATGATAACTTCTGGGAAATGGGGGATACGGGTCCTTGCGGTCCCTGTTCCGAGATCCATATCGACCTTCGTTCGGACGAGGAGCGTGCGGCGGTTAGCGGCGCCGATATGGTAAATAAGGATCATCCGCAGGTAATCGAGATCTGGAACCTTGTGTTCATGCAATTCAACCGCAAGGCCGATGGTTCTTTGGAACCGCTGCCGGCTAAGGTGATCGATACCGGTATGGGATTCGAGCGTCTGTGTATGGCATTGCAGGGTAAGACCTCAAATTATGATACGGACGTATTCCAACCGATTATCAAGGTAATTGCGGGAATGGCGGGTACGACTTACGGTACGGATAAACAGCAAGACATCGCCATGCGTGTGATCGCCGACCACATCCGTACGATCGCTTTCGCTATCACGGACGGACAGTTGCCTTCCAACGCTAAGGCCGGTTATGTAATCCGTCGTATCTTGCGGCGTGCTGTTCGTTACGGTTATACGTTCTTGGATCGCAAGGAAGCGTTTATGTATAAGCTTTTGCCCGTATTGATCGAGACGATGGGCGACGCTTATCCGGAATTGATCGCTCAGAAAACCTTGATTGAGAAGGTTATCAAGGAGGAGGAAGAATCTTTCCTTCGTACCTTGGAAACCGGTATCCGTTTGCTGGATAAGAAAATGGAGGAGACGAAGGCTGCGGGCAAGACGGTCTTGAATGGCGTAGATGCCTTTACATTATATGATACCTACGGATTCCCGTTGGACTTGACGGAATTGATTCTTCGTGAGAACGGCATGGAAGCCGATATCGAGGAGTTCAATAAGGCTATGCAGAAGCAGAAAGAGCGTGCCCGTAACGCCGCCGCTATCGAGACAGGCGACTGGATCACGCTGAAAGACGGTGAATGTAAGTTCGTGGGTTATGATTTGTTCGAATGCGAGGCAGAGATCTTGCGTTATCGCCAGATCAAACAAAAGAATAAAGTATTATACCAGATCGTTCTGGATCAAACCCCGTTCTATGCGGAAATGGGTGGACAGGTCGGTGATACGGGTTGGTTGATCGCCGACGACGAGAAGATCGACGTGATCGATACGAAACGAGAGAATAATTTGCCGGTTCATTTGGTTACTAAACTACCGAAGGACGTAACGGCTACATTTACCGCGAAGATCAATGTGAAAAAGCGTATCCAGTGTGAGTGTAACCACTCTGCCACGCACCTTTTGCATGAGGCGTTGCGTGAGGTATTAGGTACGCACGTAGAGCAGAAAGGTTCGTATGTTTCGCCTGATTCTTTACGTTTCGACTTCTCTCATTTCCAGAAAGTGACGGACGAGGAAATCCGTAAGGTGGAAATATTGGTTGGAGAGAAGATCCGTGCGAACTTCCCGTTGGAAGAGCATCGCAATATGCCGATCGCCGAAGCAAAGGCGCTAGGGGCTATGGCTTTGTTCGGTGAGAAATATGGCGATGAGGTACGTGTCGTGAAATACGGAAGCTCCGTGGAGCTATGTGGTGGTACGCATATCCCGGCAACCGGTATGATCGGTTCTTTGCGCGTGATAGGAGAGAGCTCTATCGCCGCAGGAGTCCGTCGTATAGAGGCGGTTACGGCCGAGGGCGCCGAGCAATTCGTATATGCCCAGCAAGATCTGATCCGTGAGTTGCGTGCGTTGATGAACCATATGCCGAATTTGGCGCAAGCGATGAAAAAGTCTATCGAGGAGAACGCCGAGATGAAGAAACAGATCGAGGATTATATCCGTGAGAAGTCTATGCGTTTGAAAGAGGAGATCGTGGCGAAAGCTTCGGAGAGCAATGGTATCAAGGTTATGCAGTTCGTTGGTAAGGCAAATGCGGACGCTATGAAGAACGTGGCTTTCCAGATCAAGGCGGAGACAACCGATAGCTTTGTCTTTGTTGCCGGTATCATAGACGATAACAAATGCACGCTCATGCTTATGTTAAGCGATGATTTGGTGAAAGAGGGCTTGCATGCCGGTAAGATCGTAAAAGAGGCCGCTAAGCATATCCAAGGCGGTGGTGGTGGACAACCCCATTTCGCTACGGCCGGCGGTAAGAACATGGAGGGCCTTTCCATTGCGGTTGGCGCTGTGAAAGAGGCTGTTGGAGTACAGTAAAATCGGTTCGGAAGAAATTGACTTTTCTTTCGGACTTAATGATAGATTCCTTCGGATCGAATAAGAATTCCATCCGAAGGAATTTTTTTATGTCGTTTTGATAATCGGAATACATGTTTTACCTTTGTGGTCTAAGGTTTTAAATAAAAAAGATATGTCAGAGCAAAAAGTGGTTATTTGCAAGGACCTGAAATCGGAACTGCAAGATTTTCTCTCCTCTCTAAAATACGATAAGTTGTTCATCCTTATGGATACGAATACCAAAGAGAAATGTTTTCCCTTGGTAGAGGATATACCGGCCTTTCAAAAGGCGCCGATTCTCGTGATGGAAGCGGGTGATATGAATAAGGGTTTTGTCTCATTAGCCCAGATATGGACAGCTTTGTCGAATGAGGGGGCTTCCCGTAACTCCTTGCTGGTGAATTTGGGCGGCGGTATGATTACGGATATGGGTGGTTTTGCCGGCGCTACTTTCAAGCGGGGCATCCGTACGATCAATATCCCTACGACCTTGATGGCGTCCGTCGATGCTGCGGTTGGCGGTAAGACGGGTATAAACTTCAATGGGTTGAAGAACGAGGTCGGTTCTTTTTATCCCCCCTTGTGTGTATTCATCGATTGCGATTTTTTGCGCACGTTGGATCGCGATAATATCCTTTCCGGTTATGCGGAGATGATCAAGCACGGGTTGATTAGTTCGATGGAGAATTATGCGTCTGTCATGCTTTTTGATATCGACACCATGAATTATTCGTATTTGAATAGTTTGGTAGGCCAGTCGGTCGCCGTGAAAGAGCGGATCGTAGAGGAAGATCCCAAGGAACAAGGTATTCGTAAGGCATTGAATTTCGGTCATACGATCGGCCACGCTTTCGAGAGCTTGTCTTTCCTGAAAATGCGTCCGATCTTGCATGGTCATGCGGTAGCGGCGGGTATCGTGAGCGAGCTTTACCTCTCGCATAAGCTGTGTGGCTTCCCGATGGAGAAATTGAGTCAAGTCGTTTATTATATAAAAGAGTATTATCCGGCGCTCTTCTTTGACTGCACGGACTACGATACCTTATATGAGTTAATGACACATGATAAAAAGAATGAGGGCGGTATCATCAACTTCACTTTACTGAAAAATGTAGGGGATGTCCGTATCAACCAATCGGTCACCAAGGAAAAAATCTTGGAGTCTCTTGATTTTTATCGTGAAAGTTTTGGCATTTAACGGAAAAAAACTACCTTTGCACCCGTAAAATAAAAGCGGGATGTAGCTCAGCCCGGTTAGAGTACGCGTCTGGGGGGCGTGTGGTCGCTGGTTCGAATCCAGTCATCCCGACTGTTAAGAATGAGGGAGTTATGCTGATAAGCGTAACTCCTTTTTCTTTGTTCTCTACCACTTTCCTAAAACAATGGCTGTTGGTCTGTGCAAATAAATGCAATTTTGTTTTATCTCTTTTCATGTTTATAAGATAATTGATTTTGAGATAAAGGTCTGAGCTTTATTTGGTCTGAGCAACGAATAATCAAAGATTCATTGATTTTCCTGTAGTGGGGTTATCTTGTATATTAAATTTTCTGTGGTGGAAATACTGTTTATTTTTGTTCTTAGCGATTTTCTGTTTCTTTAAGTAGATATTCTCATCTTCATAGATGATTTTGTTTATACCCCCTTTATTCCCAGTTGGAGTCAAATTTGATATATCTTTTGTTTCTATCTTTTAAGATTGTATCAATTGGTCTTAATATTTTTGTTTTTCGAGATCTAGAGATTCGATTTATTGTTCCAATGACTTTTTCAACGTATCTTTACGCTCAGAAAAGGAAAGAGTGTGAGGAATTATAGTACTCGTCCGACTTCCCTTTTTATAAGAAGAATCGATGGAGCCGAAAAGAGAATTTGTCTCACCCAGGTCCAGGACACGCTGAAATACGGAATTGCCAGGATAAGTGCAATCGAGATTCTTCTTTATTTTATCTTCCTTAGGCCTGCTATAGTCGAAAGAAGTTAATACCCAGATCTTGTCCCTAAAGTTGTCTTCTTCGTCATAGAAATGCAAGGATTAAGATGCTCAATTTATTGTTCCAATGACTTTTTCAATGTATCTTTACGCTCTGAAAAGGAACATTGAGAATAGGCAACAGGAGGTTGCGCCTTCTCAAGATGATCCTTACGAGGGTTCACAGAAGAACTACAAGGTAAGAATGTAGTTTGGTCCTTTTCTTCAAAAGCGATTTCATTAGAAGTCGCTTTTCTTATTTTGTCTTCTTTAGACCTGCTTTGATCATACGAAGTCAAAATCCATCTCTTGTCCCTAAAGTTGTCTTCTTCGTCATAAACAGTCTCTTTTTTAAGACTCTTTTAGGATTTTTCTATGAAACTATTTTTTCTGAAGAGAGAATGTCTTTCTTTAATCATGGTATTGGTGTCTTTATTGTCATGTTCTTGTGTCTCTGCTGAAATAATTATCCTATCTATATTTTTTATGGTTTTCTTAATTTGTGATTGAAGATTCTACCATTGATTTATATAAATTTCCTATATTTGCTCTATAAAATTGGTGACAATATGGGATTGAAAATTCATACATTAGCAGAAATTCCTGATAATGTTTATAAGAGTTATTATTTGTATATTTTAGACTATTACAATTGGGATGAACCTATAGGTAATACTTTGAGAGAAAATTTTGATAAAATAGCAGAATTTGCTGCTAATAATAATTCTGTAGTTATACAAGGAATGGCAGGAAGTCATTTTTATTCAGAATTAATGTCTTGGAAATCTATAAATGGTATAGACCCATTGGAGTTATTGCCTGCGTTAATGATAACTACTCTACATCCCAAATACTTTATAGATGGAGATAATGAGCGAATTAAAGGAATGGATATTCCCAAGGACAAATTTATATTCTTAGAAATACGGAAAATTTGTCAACATCCTCAAGATGTAGTAGTACTTCTTGAGAAGATATTTCAAGATATTAGAGAAAAGAAAGCTATTCAAGATTTTAGAGTAAAGAAAGAGCTTAAAGGTGGCGTTGGTAAAATACTTAATGATACACTAATTCTTGAGCCAAACGTGGGAGGGATTGGAATCAATCTAAATACTTTGTTTAAATTTTTTAAAGACAGATAGTGGGAATAATATTACATGCTATTCCCACTAGTGTTTAATCTGCTATTGTTAAATCGGTTATCCTATTTAAAGCATTGTCGTAGGTAATCTTTATATTGTTTAATATCGGGGTCTGATAGTGATATCTTCCATAGGTATACCATCCGCTGATATTGAGAAAGTTAGCTTGTCGTTGTAAAGAGGAGTGCAAGTTAGCACTTGTACTTCTTTTGCCCACGTTTCTCCGGGTTTAATCGCAGCATCAAAATAAAGATAACTTGAACCTGTAAATCTAATTACGTCACTCCCTTTCTCCTTTACTTTCCAAGATACCTCTATTTTGTCAGAAAAGCTCTTATCTCCAATATTCTTGATGTTGAGTTGTAAATATATGTATGCGCCTAAATCTGATTCATTAGATACTTTGATTTTCCCTCCTACTTTTGTTATCAAAAGTCCACTTTTGTAAGTGAAAGGATTCATATTCAAGCATACACTATCAGTTTTTAGCCGAATCGTATCTGAAAGTATGGCAGGCTTTTTCTCCGCTGTTGAATTTCCAGATGTCTTTCCAATGGTAACCTCGTTTTTTATATAGTCAGATTGGGATTTTTCTTGAAACCAATCAAAGATACCTATGTGGTAAAAATAGTAGAAAGTGAGTGTTATACCTGCGAAGAGTAAACAATACATTATCCACTTATCTGCGAATTTGGTGTTTATATCTTCCTTTGATACTGTGTTTTGCGATTTGATTACATTTGTTTCTTCTGTTATCTCTTTATTTATTATAGGTCTAATCTCTGCGTTTAGGGTTTTCTCTTTATTCGTTATTTGTCCCTCATTCATGATCTTTCTTAATAGTTCTTGATTATGAGAGTTTGCGGAAAATACCCCTATAATGACACATATACCCCAATAAATAAGGGATCCTCCTAGCCCCAAGGCTAGTATTCCAGCCCAGCCTCCAGCAGCAACAATTAGGAATAGGATGAAAAGCATTGCGCACATCGCCCAGAAAGATGTATATAATAGGCCAAAGGGCCCAAAGAAGAATGTCAAGACGAATGCGATTATCAGGCTTTTCTTTTCTGCCTCATATCTTAAAAGCTTATTATCTTCCATGTTTTTAGTCGTTTTTCCTTGTTAATAACCAGTATTTATTTTGCTCCGAATATTTCAGTTATCATGTTAATCCTTTTTAGATAACACTTGTAAACTACCTGTATAATCCCCTCGGTCGAACTCCTTGGCAAACTCATCGATAGTCACTCCCATTCTTTTCGCCCCTTTCTCAACCTCTTTCAAACCGATCTCGGCGATCACTCTCTTTAGGATCTCATTCCTGCGTAGATTCTCATACGCCTCTTTTGCGGGGATTACTTGAAGGAACTCCTTGGCTCTTTCATCGTCTATCCCCGCCTTTTTTAGGCGCTCTATGACAATTCTCCTTTCAAGATCTTTTTCCATAATGATTGTTTTAATAGATATACTCTTTTTATGGAATAAAGATCAGCCCAATTATTCCTCAGAGCAACATTCTCCTAATGAAATCTCCCAGAGATCAGAGAGTTTATTGCCCTCATAAGTCCAATAAGGGGTAGGATGAACAACATAAGGTTTAAATAATCTTGTCACTGCGGTTAAAGACATGGTCTCACCATTGTATATCACTTTGTTTTTTTCTGCCACCTCGATCTCTATGCTGTCGTCATCCCTGTAATTTAGCTTGGCACCGACAGGGATCATCATTCTCTCAAAACTAAAAGGCGCTCTTTTCTTCATGCTCTCTCTCGCAGACCTTTCCTGATCGCTTATTCCCGCCTCTAAATCCTCTTCCACCTCTTTGATAGCGTTGTTAGGCCCCAATAGCTCTAATATAGCGATTACCCTTTCTACTTCCATCTTGAAGAACTCCCGATTAGGATTGATCCGGTGGGGAGCAAAAGCGATATGAAGCGCTTTCTCTGTTTTCTCGAAGTCCTTTACCTTACATGCGTATACGCATTCAAAAGGCAATGGTACCCCACTGCTACCGAAATACAACTGATTTTTTCTTTGATCGATCTCTAGCTTTGAGGTCATACCGATCTTTACAAGCCCTGGCATAGCGGGGTTGGTCAAGGCATAGACTATGCCATAGTTTTCCTCATCCATGTTTCTCATACTGAAATAATAGCATTAATCAACGTATTACCTGGTAATCATCTTATATACTCCTCCTACCAAAACAAAATTATCTGATTTTTCTAGTCTTATAGTAGGAGCTTACAGATAAAAGTGCGACCTTTATACTTATCTGTAGATTTGATAATTACGAGTAATACAGTGAATTTCCTCTCAGCTCCAAAGGGGAAGGTTACAAATAAGGAGCGTGGAACTGCTAGTTTATCCTATGTTTGAGGCTCTGGACTGCCCAATATGATGGATAAACGTAACAGTCCACGCCTATATCTACATGGCTTTGAGAAGCATGTATATACAAAACGTGGACGTTGCCGCCTATTAACCCCATCATATTTTGAAATTGTCCAGATTCCAAACAATAGGGATAATATCTTAAACGCCCTGCCCGTTCCTTACGGACAGAACAAAAGTATATATTTTCTTTAACTAGGCAATGAATCGTTGTATTTTTCCAGCTCCTCAAGCTGTCTTTTATATTCGGCCTCTATTTTCTCGCTCAATTCATCGATCAAGGAAGGTCCCAGATTTAAATTAACCAGCCCTTCCTTTATCTTTTTTACCCTTTTTAGGACATTGTGTTTATTTTGCGGCGTAATCATTCCTTTCTCCGAAGCTATCTCGATAGCTTTTTCTATATCAAATGCATGGATACATAAAGCTACGCAAGAATCATTCAGTTCATTTACTCCATTGAATTTAGGATTATAAAGCTCCTCAAGTATTTCTAGCCGTTTATCAATATCGCAATACATGCTATACCATAAATGAATCACATTCCGATAGAAATCCGCTGAAAACAATTCAAAACAACGTATATCACGCCTAAAATAAGTTTTTGTATCCTTTATCCTAAATTCATACCTCAATAAATTGAGAGACTTTTGTACCAACGGATAGCTATCCCCCTTTTTCCTTAGCTGCGCATTCTTGTCATAGAAGACAAGAGCTAAATTACCGCCATCTTCTTTTTTACTTTTTTTCCCGAAATATAAAGAAGTAACTTTTAGATCAGATCTTCCAAACTTATTTAGATGATATAAGCTAGGATAATAGAGATGGGGGAGAAAATCCATTTTAAAAGATTGGCCGACATCGATCCTTTTAACGATGGCTTTATCTAGAGGGACACCAAGGCACTTCCCCAAAGAATCAATCGCATTTTTTATATCTTTGAACTCTATCCCATAGATATTATTCCCCTTATTCCAAGTAGATAGACTTCCCAAAATAGAGAGAGTGGCACCGTAGACCATGACACTCATCTTTTCTATATGACCAAAAACACTATACTGAGTGCATTTCCTTTTATCTAGATCAATCTTACATGGAATCTCCTCTAAAAAGGATAAAGGAGAGTCCAAATCGCTCTCCTTTATCACTAAATGAATACTATCATACATATTTCTTACTCCTTTCTATCTTTATATATAATATTATAGATCAATAGAAATCAATAAATCATTGATGATTCTTATCTTATTATCTTATTATTATTAATTTTCGAATTGTAATAAGAACTCATCGACAGTTCTAATGCGTTTATTTCTTAGCCACTCTTCTATTTCTGAACGAAAGAAATACAGTCGCCCTTTTTTACTAGGGTTTAGTTTGTGATGAGGTATCTCATGTGCACAAGCCATGTGATAGATCTTACTTTTTGATAGATGTAATAATGCGCAGATCTCATCAATAGTCATGATGTCACTAGAATTAGTAGTTGGGCTATTTGTTTTTATTGTTGTTTCTTTGTTGTTAGGCTTATTATAGGTCTTTTTATTTGTCTTATTTTTAGATAGTTCTGATAATCTCTCTTCTAATAGCCTTGAATAAGTTATTAGATTCATATTCTCTAATTGCAAAAGATCTTGTAATAAGAATGTTGCGAAATTCCAGTCCTTCTCGATCTGAATACCCATTGGGGATTCTTTATCTATCTGGAATTTAGCAATTTTCTTTCTTATTTCTTCCAAAGTTAATCCAATTTTCCCAAGATCGTAATATCCTTTCTTTAATGCCTCTACATTATCTTCTTCTGTTAGGCATCCGTATCGCTCGTATCTTTCTTCTAACAGCTTGTTTGTTCTATCTAGTTGTTTTTTTACTAGATTGTAATTATTAGAGGTCGTTCGGAGAATATACTTATCGATCTCATTTATATCCATGCATTTGTTATTCATCAATAATTTAGTGATGAAATTTTCATAAGCCGCTATTCTCATAATGCTATTCTATTTTTATAGAGAGATTTATTCGTAACTTCTTCAATTTTCTCATTACCAAAGCTGTCTAGATAGACATTCGTCGTTTTCAAGTCCTTATGTCCCATGATTTGGCTGATGATCTCCCTTGGTGTTCCATCATCTTGTAATGTCATAGCCATCGAATGACGGCTCACATAGCTTGTGATCTTCTCTGGCAGCTCAAATTCTGTAGCCAAACGTTTAAGGTAATTGTTGTATTTCGCACGTCTTCTTTGTAAATGATCGTATAATTTGTCCCCAGTACAATCTATTGTCATCAATGGAAGTATATGGTCGCCTAATAGCTTGCTGTTGTTAAAGAACCACTCGAGTATTTCCTTTAGGTCTTTGCCTAGAGGTATTTTAATGAATTTTGCGTTTTTGTTATGCTCAGTCTTATGTCGTTTATATATAATATACTCTTTCCCGTTTTCTGTAATGATATTATCTTTTTTCAAGTTAGCCATGTCTACATAGCTCATGCCGAAACATAGATAGGAGAAAATGAATAGAAGTCTGGCCTCCTCGTTTTTCTTGTTATTCGATTTTGTGCCTATCAGTTTTTTGAGCGATTCCTCAGAGAGATACCTTTTGCGTGTCTCCTCCGCTAAAGAGGAGATAGGGAATCCTCCTTTCCCAAAAGGATAAAAATTGGCGGTGCACTCTTTTTCCAATATAGCTCGATTCAATATGGCTCTTAAAGTTTTCATCTCATGTAACCTCGTATTACCGACCCATCCTCGTTTTTCCATAAAGGAATTGTAGGCATGGATGTATTTTATGTCTATTTCTTGCAACAGCCTACTCTTTAGTTTGGGATCAAATAATGATAAGTTGTGAATAACCGCTTCATATATTTTACTAGTGGTATTGTGCCCAGTCTCTTTCAAATTCTTTATGATCTTGTTGGCGTAATCTAAAAATTTCCCCTTTTTTGTTTTATGGGTAAATTCTTCTTCGAATTGATTAAGCGTCCAATCTATACCATCCCGATCGAATTGAAGGATAACCGCTTGTGCCCTTGCTACTAATTCAATAATTCTTGCATTGTATTCTTTGTTCATTGGACAGATTTTCTTGTTGTTAACAAAACGCTCCGCTCTTTCATCCCATTCGCTTAGATGTGCATATAACCCTGTAGAGCAGTATTTTGTTTTCATGTACTTGATAACTCTTAGTGATACAGGATAAGTACCATCCTTTCTTAGATTCGCTGTATGAAGCACTATTTTCAATGTTGCCATGATTCTATTATTTTAAAGTTTATACCGCAAAAATAATGAGCCGATTTTATATGATTGCTTTAAATGAGTTATAGTTGTGATACCTTGTTAGTAATATTTAACTTTTAGCTATTTATGGGCTGATCTATGTTTTCTTTCCTAAAATATTCCTAAAATAATAAAGGCTTGCTTATGCAAGCTAAAGCAATTAGCGATAGATTTATGTGAAAAATATCTATTTGATTATTAGTATGTTATTTTTTTTCTTTTGCTGTTTTCTCCTATTTCTTCGAGAGGAAATAGGGGAATACTAGTGTAATCCCGCATAAAACCATAGTTTTCTGCTCGAAAGACGAGCATTTGGATGCTGCTCGCTTGACTGTCTGTATCGGTCTGGGGGGCGTGTGGTCGCTGGTTCGAATCCAGTCATCCCGACTAAAGCTGAGAGAAAAGGAGTTAAGTCTATGGCTTAACTCCTTTTTTTGCTCTTTATCACTTTCCTAAAACAATGAGGCAGTAGAAATTCCGACTCATCCGATATTCATGGGGGATAGCCTTAAATCATGACAATAGATTAAAATTGATATATTTCCGTTTGAATTTAGTGCGGTCATTCCAGCCTATTTTAGCCATTATTTCTGTTAATGGTTGCTTAGTGCCGACTTATCGGTGCATGCTCTGTGAGTTCAAAGTCTTTTGGGGCACGATTGTTTATCGGAGTAGGGAGGCCTAGCTGTTTGATAGAGTGCCATTGGCTGCTGAAGTGAATAACTAACGGCTTGTCGAATGAATAACTAGCGGCTATATATAGCCGCTAACTAACGGCTCGGGAAGTGAATAACTGATCACTTGGAAAGCCTTCTACGGCCTGCGAAATCAAGTATGCGTTAACCTAGAGGAGGATTTTTGGAAATTATATTATATATGTACACGTACATTAAAGAATATGATGTATATGAATAGGCTTTAGTAATACATACCAATAATATCAAGGACTGATTTATCTAATAAAACGGCTAGTATAAACGATCGTTTTAATTCGTCATTTGCAAAGGTACGCGTTTCTTTGATACCTGCAACCCTTCCGAGCTATTTTTTTCATCCCTTATTCGCTTTCTTATCAATAGGATAGCCTATCCTTTACGAAACAACCGATTCCGTAAACAAACCTCCCGTTTTCTCTCTTCAAAAACGCAAGATCTAAATGATGGTCTAGACTAGTCGTTTTGGTATGGCGAAGGATAATTAAAGAGTTGAGAGATATTTAATTAACACTATTATTAATATTTAAATTAGAGATTATGAACAAGAGAATTTCTACTATGTTTGCGTCGTTCTTGCTTATGGCAGGTGTGGCGTTTGCTGCGGATGGAACTACTTATTCTCAGAAGGAAGCTAAGCCAACAGAAGGTCTGAAAGTCTATTTGGGAAATGAAGAGGGTACATCTTTCTTGAAATCAGCGAAAGTGACGGACGCTGCTTATAAGTTTGCGAATACCGTTACAGAAAGCGAAGCTGGTGTCTTCACGGTTACAGGCGTAAAGACCGAGAATGGTAAATTGATGTTTAAACTGGTAGACGCTGCTGGAAAGGTGGTTTATGGTAAGGAAGGATCCACGTTTGTTGAGGCCGCTAGCGAGGATGATGTGAAGAAAGGTTATTGTTGGTTTACTTATGATGACAATAATACCGATGATAACTATAATGATGATAAAATTACATTAGGAGGTAAACCTTTGGCTTATGATATGGCTACTGCCGCAAATGTAGCAAAAATGCTTATCGCTAAAAAAGGAACAACCTCTAGTGATTTGAACAGCAATCTTTCCGGTAAGGGGTTCTCTTTTAAATTCCCGAACGCCGCTTCCGAGGCTGACGTGAATCCGTTTGGAGAGCAGATGTTCGCTATCGACGCTTCTACTGTTAATTCTACATTGGAGTTAGGTGAGACTGAGGTTTCCGGCGAGTGTTTCGTTGTAGCTAACGCCGCTGGTTTGAAGTTGGCTAAGGAGGGTGGTGTAACCGCAGATAACTTGAAAGCCGCTACTTTCATCGTATTGAACCCGAACGCTACTTTCGGTATCACGAGCTTGGATGCTGCTAAAGGTGAGGGTTTCGGTTTCACTACCGTAAAGGGCGAGAAACTGAACGCTACCAATGTTAAGAAAGACGGTAAGATCGCTTTCATGAACGCTATCTATGGTGTTTCTGAAGATGACTTGGCAAACAAGGCTGGTCAATATACGATCAAGATGACAGGTGTGAAGGTAACGAAGGGCACAGATGAGAACTTTGGTTCAGAGTTAACTGTTTATGTAGGAGCTTATTCCTTGACCACTGGTGGTTTGAAGACTTATATCACTACGAAGGGTTCCACTGATAAGCTTTCCTTGGCCCAGACTACAGGAAATACATGGGCAAAGGCTTCTGATCTGTTGAAGACTGACGGTGCCGCTATCTATAATATCTACTTCACAGGAACTAAACCTGCCGATGGTGAAGAAGGTGAGTCTTTGTATGGTAAATATTTGGTTTCTACGTATGCGAAAACTGAAGAGGCTCGTGCTACCGCTTCTTTCTCTAACGAGGCTTTGGCTCCTGCTAAGGTTGACTTGAAGGCTCCTGTTGCACAATGGGTAATTGTAAGTATGCAGGGTTCCGGTGCTGTTACGTTTAAGAATCTTGAGACGAATGAAACGTTTAATGCTAATTTGTATAAGACAGACAAGGCTGGAATTTATCAAGCCGTAAAGACTTCGGTTGGTGATATTCCTGCCGAGAATATCAAATTAGTTGCCGTAAGCGCTAATGATGGCTTCTTGGCTCTTTCTGACGCTCAATTGAAGCAAAAGGCTCAGTTGGTATTTAATGGCGAGTCCTCTGTTGCCGTAGAGAAAGTGTATATGAACTATAATACCGATGGTTCTAAATTTGAGCCGGTAAGTGATGCCGCTAAGAGCTACGCTTGGAGCTTGGAGAAGGCAGAGGCTGTTAAAAATAATGTTGAGTACATCTATTTGAAGGATGACGAGGTGGCTAAGAAGAAAGCGGATATGTTGACTATTCAAGCTTACTATTTGGTTGACGATAAGAAGGGTTTGAAGCATGAGAGTTCCGACTATAAGTTGGTTGATTACAACGATAAGAAAGCGGACTATCTTTCTCGCTTGGTATTCAAGAAGAATGTTGACGGCACTTATTCCGTAATCTGCTTGGATGAGGCTCTTGACGCTGACGAGGCTGCCGATAATTATAATGAAGTTGTCAAGCCTGACGCTAAAATGTTGAAAGTGGATGTGAATACTCCTAGCTTCGATGAAGATCTAGTTGGTGCGGAAAAGGCGGATTATGCGAAAGTAGTGGTAGATTTCTTCCAGATGGGTGCTAGCTTGGATGCTGTTCCGAGACATGCGACATTGGATAGTGAGGAAGGTTCGATCTCCTTGAAGGAAAATAAGAATGGTATCCTTGAGGGTATCATTGGCGCGGAGGGTTTGACTTTCTGGTTGGATACGGCGGATAGCAAGGCAGAGCTTCCTTCTTTCTATATCTCTAAAGGTATCGCTGAAGGTGACTCCGTTGCTCCGGTAAGAAATTTCTTGTATTTCGCTCAAGACTCATTACGTTATTGGAATGAGGCTCAAGCTAAGTTTACTTATGACGAGAACTATGGTTTGGAAGGTACTTATGGAGCTGAAGCTGATCAGAATACAGATGTTAAAGCCATTTTCCGTCCGGCTACTTTAGCAGGTGTCGATACGATCAATACAACTGTAAACGGAAAGAATGTGGTTGTTGCGGCAGAAGCTAAGGAAGATGTTTGCCTTGGAGGTATAAATAACTTCAAATTTTATATCACGAAGTTGGATGCCGGTTATTCGGTGAGACCGGTAGACCAACCTACAAAATATTTGTATGCGTTGAACGGTAAGTTAGGCTTTACTTCTGATACTTCTAAAGCGTTGCCGGTAACAGTAGGTGAGGGTAATCCTACATCTAATGAGTCTATCGATAACTCTGCGTCTTCTTCTGTCGTAGTGATCGGCAACGCCGGTTCCGTAACGATCCAAGGCGCTCAAGGCGAGACGGCTTATGTTCGCAACTTGTTGGGTATGCCGTTGGCAGAGACAGTTGTCACTTCCGATAACGCTACGATCGCTGTTCCTGCTGGAATCGTTCTTGTAACGGTTGGCGACGAGACTGTAAAGGTGGTCGTTAAATAAGACATGTAAAGGAATAATGAAAAGATAAATCGAAAATCATTCCCGTGCGGATTATCCAAGTACCCCGAGAGGGCGAACAAGCGGGAATGGATTAATATTAATACTAAAGTAATAAATTAAAGTTCATCCGTAAGTACTTCCGTGAGGATGGAAACGGATCAAAGGCAAGGGGAGACAGTATTGCGCTGTTTCCCCTTATTTGTTGATAAGGGTAGATAAGGGCTTTGTTGGTGAAATGGACGGTATTCGATCTTTTTGATTGATATAAGGGGGATATCGTGACATACCCTTTTTGAGAGAGGTATGAAGTAGGGGAGATCGGAGGGGTATAAATAGCCTTTTTCATGCAAAAGGACCACTTTTTACACACGATAGGTGGTAAAAGGCAGTGCGACTAGTCGTGTTTGGCAACGACAGTAGTGCCGTTGGGCATCGTAAACAGTCATGAATAGGGTTGTTAGTACTCATGAATGGGCATCGTAACCCTGTTATATCCCTGTCGTAACTCAATGAGATAGCCCGGATAAGCTATAGGATATGAATTAGGATGAATTAAATTCGCTAGGATAAAAGGCTGTTTTTAACTAATGCCGTATAAGACAAATGATTGCTAATATTTTTTCTCGTATTTGGGGATAAGCTGTACGTTTGCCCGAAAAAAGTGATTCTCGGGCAGTTGAGTTTACAAATTGACAAAATGCCAAGGTGCTTTTTTTGTGAGCTTATAGGAAGGGCTAGATCCGAAAACAAACCTTGATTTTAGAGAATGGCATGGGATAAATTCCATGCTTGTACGTGCTTTATTCCTTCTTTGGAAGGAAGCGGCAAATCATCGAGCGAGACAACGATCTTCTCGTAATTATCCTCAATGGCCTCTAACGAGGCATATTCCCGTTCGATGGTTTCTTTGTCGATTAGTAAATAAGTGGATTGGAGATAGATAACCCTCTCTCCTTTGATAGCGACGAAATCCACCTCTTTGTTCTTTATGCTGCCTACGTATATTTGATAGCCGGCCCTTAATAAATCTAGATAAATGAGGTTTTCTAGTTTATACCCAATGCCGTAGCCAAAGCCTTGATATAAATAATTGTTGAAACCTAGGTCATTGATGTAATACTTACAATTCCCGGCGATGGTCTCCTTTCCCTTGATTTGGTATTTCTCGACTTTATGTACCAAAAAAGTGTCCTCTATGTAACTAATGTAGGAGGCGATCGTATCATAGCTGGTCTTCCTTCCCGAGCTCTTGAAATAATTGGTGATATTCCGAATTGATATTAAATTAGATGCGTTATTTACCAGATAGACAAAAATGTCCTCAAGCAACTTAGCGTCTTTTATGTTTTGTCTTTGTATGATATCACGTAGTAATACGGTGTCTTTTAATGCGGATATATAATTTCTTTGTACTTCTGGTTGAGATAGATGGTATAATTCAGGCATACCACTACTTTGCATATATTCTAGGTAGTGTACCTTGTTGTTTTCTTTTTGGGTGATTCCAAGAAACTCTGTGTATGAAAAAGGATAGATGGCAAATTCCACATAACGTCCGGCTAATAACGTGGCGAGTTCTCCAGATAGCATTTTAGAGTTGGAGCCACTAATGAATAACTCATATTCGGCGGTATAGTCTTGTGAGTATGAGTTGGCGAAGCGTTCCCATCCCTCTACATTTTGGATTTCGTCAATGAACAGATAGATACGACCTTGAGGATTTATTTGTTTTAAGTAGAGATTAAACAGGGAATCAAGATCTTCATTGGTTTTCAAAAAATAGAAGGCGGATAGCTCACAGTTAATGAAGAATATATTTCGGGGATTTACTCCACTATTGGCGAGATGGCTAGCTAACTGACGAAGGAGATAGCTTTTCCCTACACGTCGCTGTCCTACCAAGACTTTGATTAATCTGTTTCCGGTGTAGGATAATATCCTATCTAAATAATCTTGCCGTTTATAGCCTGTTGGAAAATCGTTTCCACCCCATAGGTTATACTTCTCTAATGTCTTAAATCTATCGTCCATACTCGAAACTTTTGCGTAAAAGTACAAAAGTTTCGAATGAACTCGAAACTTTTCCCGTTAAGAATGGGATATATCCTCAAAAAAATAACGGCAACCGCCTTCCGCCGAAAGCCGAGTTGCCGTTCAAAGTTAGGAATAAGGTTTGGTTTGTTCCTTTGTAATGATTCTAACATTAATATGTAATGAGAGTTTTCTACATTTTATCGATACAAAAGTAAATGCCACTTGTTACGATTTGATTACGGGAGTGTTACATTTTTAGTAAAGGTCTCGCCAAATCGGTTGATAACCTTGATCTGTACGTCTTTGACTCCGGCAGAAGGGTGGCAACGGAATAAGTGCGATGTATGATATCCGGAAGGTTTTCCGTGCATGTCGATATAGTCTTGGTCTTCATCATCGAATTGCTCCATGCGACCTTTCTCTATGCCGTTTTCGCTCCATGTAACTTGGTAGGTCGGGTCCCAATCCCATACGTTCACCACTAGGTAATCCGCTTGCGATTTGAACTCATTCGGCCTATAAACCCTGAATTGATAATCCGAATCATGGCCGGTTGCCTTATAATACCAAGTAGCGGCATTCCCTTTCACCTCAACGACCAGATAACCGTTCGGGGCGCCGCACCGATTTACATGGCCGGCCCACCAAGCTCCGCAAGCGGCTCCGATATTATGCTCGTACAGATTCGGTGTGACTTGGTTGTTCTCGAAGAAATGCGTATGTCCAGCGAAGATATGGACATTATAAGGGCCGACGATCTCTTTCAGGCTCTCAGCGTCCTCGGCGTTTCCTCCCCCTTTATCCGTCTGGTTGAATACCGGGGCATGTACGTTGATAAATACAAGTGTCCCGGGTTTAACGTAACTCAGGTCGTTTTTCAGCCATTCCAGTTGTTCCTTTCCGAAGCGTTCGTCATATTTCTTGTCTTTATAATAATCAATATCTTTTAAGGTGATGATATGTGCATCCCCGACATTGAACGAATAATTGTAAGGGCCGAAATGATCCTCGTAGATACGCTCCGCATAGCTCTCCTCGGTTACCTTTTGATTGGATAAGGCCGGGTAACGTAAGTCGTGGTCGTGATTGCCGATCACGGAGAACATCGGGATGCCTAAGACCGAGACCGCTTCCTTATAAGGAGTGAATAAATCCATGCGATCCCAAGTAATGTCTCCCAGCGCCATACCGTAGACCTCTTTTCCTTGGTAGCGCTCTATAGTCTGCTTCAAGTCGGGGATGGTCTCTTCACGGAAACGTTTCATCTGCCGTTCGTCGATGGTCTGAGGATCGGAGATTGCCAAGTAGACAAACCCGTCGATTGGCTGTTTCCTAGGGGTGAGCGTAAAATCATATTCATTGATCTCCTTACTTTTATCAAGTTGCTGATAGAAAAGATCCGGTATACCTTTTGTTTGCTCGATCTCATAGTCACCCGGTACGGAGAGGTAGACAAAGCGGCTTTTGTCCAGATTCGAATCTAGGCTATATTCTCCCCGCTCATTTGTTTGCGTGAAATTATAACCATCCGTAACGACTACGCCTTGTAGCGGTTTGCCTGCCGTATCGGATACAGTGCCTCTTACGGTAGCGGCTTGCGCTATCCAAGTGGATAACGCAAGTAAAAGCGTGAATGATAAGAATTGTTTCTTCATCGTAATTTTTTTTATGATTTGAATATAGAATATGTTAGTTAGAATTTATAACGTACGCCGATTTGAATCTGCCAAGGGTTTCCGTTCATATTGGATACACCCGTGTTTTTGTTTACGTTATATACGTATTGCTTCTTCTCCGCGTCAAAACTCTTGATGGAGTAGATATTCTGCTTGCCTAGATTATGTCCGGCACCCCAGTCCTTGTTCAGCATATTCAGGAAATTGAAAAAGTCTATCGAGGCCTCGATGGAATGAGTCTTATAGATCTTGAAGTTCTTGTTCAAGCGCAAATCGAAAGTACCGTAGAAGCCATTTACGCCACCGTTACGCTCGGCAACCTTCCCATAGTTTTTACGGATATAATCTTTTACGCTCTTCTCCGCTTCCGGGTTGTCCAAGATCGCTTGGATACCCTCACGAAGATATTGAGGCGTATTACTATCGTTCGGGTCATAGATATAAGCCAAGTCGTTGGATGATACGAAATCACCGTTCATATTACCACTAACCGCTAAAGAGTAGCGGGTTCCACCGATTCCGGAGAAACGCAAGCCTACGCTGATTCCCCAGAAAGAAGGAGCCGTACCGTAGAATACGACCTTATGGCGGAATTGGTTGTCCGAGTAAGTCATGGTACTCAAATCACGAGGATCATCTTTTACCATCAAGGCTAGAGTCGCTGTATTCGCTACGTTACCGTTGTAAGAGGTGTTATCCTTGGAATCGTTCCACGTATAGCTGAAAGAAAGCTCGCCATCCTTGAAATAACGCCAAGTTCCATCTACCACGAATGCGTATTGGTTGATTTTTCCATCGCTGATTAATTCCAGCACACGGCCTACCTTATCACTTTTACGTCCTTGCATCCAGTCGGTAGCTCCGTTCTTGGTATTGATACTCTCGGCGGGGACGAACACGCCACGATTCCCCTCGGCGGCGATACGGAAGTAAGGCTCATCCACCATATTACGGTCTACGTACATATAATTATGGCGTGCCCAGTTGGCGTAAGCACTGATACCTACCCGCAAGCGATCGGAGAAGAAATGCGTGTAGCTGGCGTTCAACTTATATACTACCGGTACACGGGCATCCTTACTATTCATATTGATCGTGCTGATCTTTTGGATATTCGGGTTGTTGAATAAATCAACGCCCGGAGCGGTAGAAGGATCTTTGCGGTATGCCGGGAAATTCGGTGTCGGAACCAAATTGCCTTGTATATCCACGGACGCTACCTTCGTACCGTCGAACAGCATATTGTTGATCATGGAATAGTTGTTTAAATCCGAACCGAAGATACCGGCGCCAAGGCGGATAATATCTTGATGTTTATCATTCACGTCCCACGTGAATTGAATGCGGGGTTGCAATTGGAAGGTGGAGATTACGTTGTCCGTACGTAAGCCTAGTTCGTCATAAACAGTCTGGTTAAAGTTCGCGTGGTTGAAATAACGGGTATAATCCGCACGGATACCGGCCATGACCTCGAATCCGGTGAAAAGCTTCGTTTGTAATTGTCCGTAGATAGCGGAGTTCAAGGTATTCATCTTTACGGTAGGATCATCTACCAAGGCGATTTCCCGGGCATAGCGGTAAGGAGTCATATGCTCGAAATTATCCAGTCCCGTGAAATAAAACCGTCCGTTCATCTCACTACCGTAGAGTGATTTCATATTGGTGTACATGAAGTCCGCTCCGAATGTATAGTTGATGCGGTCCGTATTATAATACATATTGTCTACCAATTGAAGTACATTATCCTTAAAATGTTCGGGAGCGTAGCGTTGACCTCCAAGTTGGATGGAAGTGTACATGCTTTTGTCACCAGATATAGATTCCACGTTCTCTACGATTGCTCTTGGGATATTAGAGCTTGGCAATTGCTTGTTCGGGGTCGTGGCCTCGTAAACCAAGAAATGTTGAAGCTTCAACTCGTTGGTCAGCTTTGGGCTTAATACCGAGCGTAAGGTAGCGAGTAAGCTGTTGTTATGCGATTTGCGGTCGATCCAAACCTCGTAAAGATTGATGCTGGAGTTATCGCTCTCGCTCTGTTTATTATCCTCGTTGATGAAATTATTGCGAATGGTTAACAAGTTGGTAGCGTTCAACTGCCAGTCGATACGGGCGAAGACTGCGTTCGTCTGCTTCTTCTTGCCGAACTCCCCGAATTGAGGATCATTGGAGACTCCGTATTTAGTACGGGCGATATCCAGATAACGGTCTAGCGTAGATTGAGTGACATTATAGCGAGACTCGTCCGCCGCCGTCTTGATATCCGCTATATAAATCGGACGGGAATCCTGTTGGTGATCCCATACGACATAGAAGTGCGCACGGTCTTTCACGATCGGGCCTCCCAAAGAGAAACCATATTGATAGGTAGAGAAGTCGGAAGTCGATTTATTTCCCCGTATATCATAGGAGCTGGATAACCAATCGGCACGACCGAATCCGAATACACTTCCGGTGAAAGTATTGGTTCCTGATTTCGTGACAGCGCTCACGGTGCCGCCCCCGGAACGTCCGTTGGTCACGTCATATTGATTGGTTACCACCTCAAATTCGCGGACGGCTTCCATGGATATCGTATAAGCGCCGGAAGTCGTTCCGCTCGCTACGGTTCCTTTAGCCGTCATACCGTCGATGGTGTAATTCGTTGAGGATGATAATTGCCCGGCGATATTTCCTCCGCTACTCAATGGCGAGAGATCCATTAGGGATGTGAAGTTACGGCCGTTTACAGGAAGCTTCGTGATATTTTGAGCGGAGATAGATGTTGCCGCACCGATCTTCGGAACCATGTTCTTCAAGGAATTAGCGATTACCTCGACGGCTTGTATCTCCACCGATTCCTCCGCCAGCTTGAAATCCACTCGAAGCATATCCCCTTGGTTCAATGCGTATCCTGTCTTTTTCTGTTCTCCATAACCGATATAAGAAGCTGTAACGGTATAAGGAGAACCTAGCGGAAGCTGCTTGATGGTGTATTCTCCTTTATCGTTCGTGATAGAACCCGTGAAGAATCCGGTAGATTCATTCTTGACTTGGATCGTGGCTCCGATCACCGATTCCCCTTTATTATCCATGACCGTACCGGTGATAATCGCTTGCGTTCCTTGCGCAGACAAGAGAGCCGGCAAGCAATTAAAAAATAACAAACAGGCAAGCAGCCTGCATGTAAGTTTGTTAAACATCCTCATAATAATCTTTTTAAAATTAAACCTAAATATCTTTTACGGCGCAAAAGTAAGTGTCCGGTTTTGCAAAGAGATTACATCCGTGTGTAGGTTTAAATAAAGAAAAAAGCCTAATGAAGGATATCCATTAGGCTCAACGAGAAAATTATAAATGTGTCTATAAAAAAGAAGGTTAGTCCTCGTCCAAAGTCTTGATAATGGTAGATGCTATCTTGGATGAACTCTTGCGGCTGCTCTTTCTGAGTTTATCCGGGTTCTCAAGATTCATGCAGGTAAAGAAGTTATTCCCCCTATATACCTCATTTTTATCTTTGTCGAATAAGGTATAGCTGACGATATGGAAAAGCGTGCGCAAGGGTTGGTCTTGCCATTTAAGATAATGCTGGTTTAATACTAGCAGATAATCAGCGTCAGCATTATCCAATACCTTTTGTAACTCTTCGGTCGGCACGGCTGAAAGATCGGAATAGCAATCCTCGCTCTCCCCGTTAACCTTGATCTCATTCAGTACCTGTCCGGTCACTTGTGTAGCGTTTGCCGGAATAAACTTGCAATCTCCGTTCTTTACGGATGCGGCGATATTCTCGGCGATGATCGTATTATACGTTTGGTCGATACTATCCGCTTTCATACCGGTCTCTTCGGCGATCATCCCATTGTAGAAATAGTTTGATTTCACGTTATCGTGCAAACCTACGATGAGAATTTGCTTTGCATGATAATTGTCACCTTCCTTCTTACTTTCTTTAGCGTTCGCTGCTATAGAAGCTACGGCTAAAAAGAACATAACCGTAAAGATTCTGATTTTAAATAACCTTTCCATGATTCTTCTATTAAATTCTGTGTCTATTAATTTCGGAGGCAAAGATATTAGCGGGGTGTTGCAGGGATATTACGGTTGTATAAAGTAATAGTTACCGATAATCCCCCCTGTACCGGCTTGGATATTAAAATCGTGGATTCGTTGTAAAGTCTATTCTACCGTGTGGATGAGTTCAATCAAAAGGCGGTTACCAAGAAACTTTAAGGAGATATAGAAACAAGGGTTGTTTTTAAGGTTCAAAGAACGCTAAAAACAACCCCTGTTATTTTTACTTATTATTCTCGATCCACTTGCGAGCGTTCACGAACGCCTCGATCCATGGAGTGACCTCGTCGTTCTCCTTACGGTCGGCGGGGTAATAACCGCACTGCCAAGGGAAGATCGCACGTTCGGGGTGAGGCATCATGGCTAAATGGCGGCCGTCCTTTGAGCAAACACCGGCAACGGACCAAGGAGAACCGTTCGGGTTGGCGGGATAGCCATCGTAGTTGTATTTAGCGATGATGTTGTACTCCTTCTCCTCGTAGGGGAACTCGAACTTACCTTCACCATGAGCTACCCATACACCCAACTTCGTGCCGCTCAAGGAGCCGAACATTACGGAGTTGTTTTTCGGGATCTCCAAGCTAACGAAGTTAGACTCGAACTTATGGGAATCATTGTGAACCATCTTATGCTTTTTCTCGTGCTCCGGATAAACCAAGCCTAACTCGGCCATCAACTGGCAACCGTTACAGATACCCATGCTCAACGTATCTTTACGTGCGTAATAGTTGTCGATCGCTTTCTTGGCTTTCTCGTTATACAAGAAACCGCCGGCCCAGCCCTTGGCGGAACCTAATACGTCGGAGTTGGAGAAACCACCGCAGAATACGATGAAGTTTACATCCTCCAAAGTCTCGCGTCCGCTAGCCAAGTCCGTCATATGGACATCCTTCACGTCGAAACCAGCCAGATACAAGGCGTAAGCGGTCTCACGCTCGCACTGCGTACCCTTCTCGCGGATAACGGCGGCCTTGATACCGTTCGGCGTACGGCGATCGGCGGATATTCCATAAGAAGAAAGCTTTCCGGTGAAGTCCTTGTGGAACTTGTATTGTATAGGCTGCATCTTATAGTTCTCGAAACGGTTTCCGGCGCAAACGCTACCGCTCTGTTTTACGTCCAGCTTATAGGAAGATTCGTACCATACGTCACGCATATAGTCGATACCGAAGTGATATTGGATGCCTTCTTTCGATACCAATACATGGCGCTCGTCGGTCGGTTTGGCGATGATGGCGAAACCTACGCCAGCTTCTTCCATCAACTTTTCGAATGCCTTCTTGTCCTTTACCTGAACCAAGATACCCGGATTCTCGGCAAACAGGATCTTCACGATATCACTCTCGGAGATCTTATCCAAGTTGACATCCAAACCACCCTCTACGTTGGCGAAGCACATCTCTAACAAGGCGGTGATCATACCTCCCGCTGAGATATCGTGTCCGGCAAGGATGAGTTTCTTCTCGATCGCGTCTTGTACGGCGTTGAAAGCGTCACGGAAGTATTCCGGATCTTTCACGGTAGGAACCTCGTTACCCAGCTTGTTCAAGGCTTGGGCGAAGGCGGAACCACCCAACTTCAAGGTATCGAAGGAGAAGTCTATATAATAAATGTATGTATTCTTGTCTTGTGCCAATACGGGAGAGACGATCTTTTTGATATCGCTAACCTCGGCACCGGCGGAGATAATCACCGTACCCGGGGCGATCACCTTATCGTCACCGTACTTCTGCGTCATGGATAGGGAGTCCTTACCAGTCGGGATATTAATACCTAAGCTGCAAGCGAAGTCGGAAGCGGCTTGTACGGCTGTGTACAGACGGGCGTCCTCACCTTCGTTACGGCATGGCCACATCCAGTTGGCACTTAAGGACACGCTCTCCAACTTATCTGTCAGCGGAGCGAATACGATATTGGTCAATGACTCGGCGATTGCCATAACGGAACCGGCGGCCGGATCAACCATGGCTACCTGGGGAGCGTGACCGATAGAAGTTGCGATACCAGCTTTCCCGCGGTAATCCAACGCTACGGCACCTAAGTCGCTCAACGGCAATTGTAATTCACCTTGACATTGCTGGCGGGCGATCTTACCGGTTACGGAACGGTCTACTTTGTTTGTTAACCAATCCTTGCAGGCTACGGCCTCCAATTGAAGTACGTTCTCCAAATAATGGTGAAGTTCGGATTCTTTGTAAACAACCGGTTGATAAGATTCAGTGACCGTATGGTCTGTCATAACCGTTCTAGGCGGTTTACCGAACATATATTCCAGCTTGATATCGATAGGTTTTACGCCGTCCGCTTGTTCGAAGACAAACTTCATGTCGTTAGTAGTCTCGCCTACCACATACATCGGGGCACGTTCACGATCCGCGATACGTTTTACGCGGGCTACATCTTCTTCTTTCATCAATAAGCCCATGCGCTCTTGGCTCTCGTTTCCTACGATCTCCTTCGCTGAGAGAGTCGGGTCGCCAATCGGCAATTTGTTCATATCGATGTGTCCGCCGGTAGCCTCAACCAACTCAGACAAACAGTTGAGGTGTCCACCCGCACCATGGTCATGGATAGAGACGATCGGGTTCTCGTCAGACTCGGCGATCGCACGGATCACGTTAGCCGCACGTTTCTGCATTTCCGGGTTGGCACGCTGTACGGCGTTCAACTCGATACCGCTTGTATATTGTCCCGTGTTTACGGAAGATACGGCTCCACCACCCATACCGATACGGTAGTTATCGCCACCGATCACGACCACTTTCTCGCCCGGTTCCGGATCGCCCTTCAAGGCATCGCGCATATTTGCGAAACCTACACCGCCGGCAAGCATGATTACTTTGTCGTAAGCGTATTTCTTATCGTTCTCCGTGTGCTCGAAAGTCAATAAAGAACCACAGATAAGCGGCTGGCCAAATTTATTACCGAAATCGGAAGCGCCATTGGAAGCCTTGATCAAGATCTGCTCCGGAGTCTGGTATAACCAAGGACGAGGGTCTAGGACTTTCTCCCATTTGCGAGCGCCTTCCGTACGAGGGTAAGAGGTCATATAGACCGCTGTTCCCGCTATCGGCAAGGATGCCTTACCACCGCCCAGACGGTCACGAATCTCACCACCTGTTCCGGTAGCGGCACCGTTGAACGGCTCAACGGTTGTCGGGAAGTTATGCGTCTCGGCTTTCAAGGAGATAACCGTCTTGATATCTTTTACGGCGAAGAAATCGGGTTTGTCACCGGATAGGGGAGCGAATTGCTCTACCGTCGGTCCTTCATTGAACGCTACGTTATCTTTATAAGCGGAAACCAATTTATTAGGGTTCTCGGCGGAAGTTTTCTTGATCAAGTTGAACAAGGAACTTTCTTTTTCCTCGCCGTCGATGATGAATACACCTCCGAATATTTTATGTCGGCAGTGTTCCGAGTTTACTTGGGAGAAACCGAACACCTCGCTATCGGTCAACTTACGTCCCAACTTCTGGCTTACCTCGTTCAAGTAAGCGATCTCCTCTTGGCTTAGAGCCAAGCCCTCTTGTTGGTTGTACACTTCCAAATCCTCAATGTAGACAATAGGATCCGGTTTTTTACTGATCGTGAAGATCTCCTGATTCAAGCCATTGTAGATACGTTGCAACATCGGATCGTGATCCGCATCGCCAGAAGAAACAGGAAAATATTCCTCAATACGGGAAATACCGGTCAGGCCCATGTTCTGGGTAATTTCAACGGCGTTCGTACTCCACGGGGTAATCATTTCCCGGCGTGGCCCTACGTACCAGCCTTCCAATGTTTCTGATTGAACAGGAGTCGCCTCGCTAAACAACCAAACCAGTTTTTGAGTGTCTTCAGGAGAGAAAGCGTGCGCGGCCTCTACAGCCAGCACCGTCTTTGTTGAAGATTGAAAGAATAGAATCATATCGTTGATTTATTAGTATTTATCACGAAATAACGAATAAGCCTCTTTTAGAGAGTGCAAAGATAATGATTTCCCGTGAATTATTATGTCAATACGTTTTAAAAGAAAAGAGGGCGGAACCTCCCGGTCTCGCCCTCTCATGTCCCCTGCATAGTAAAAAATAAGAGTGTGTCTATATTCTACCAGCCTGCGTTCTGTTGTGCGGCTAGCGTGGGGTTTCTTAATATATCATTCAATGGAATCGGCCAAATAAAGCGTTTATCCGTGTACGGGATGAACTGTTTGCTGTTGCCGAACCATTCAGCTTTCACTTCTCCACCAACAACGAATGCGCCTTGGTTCTTCACATTGTTATATTCGATTTTAGCGGGAATACCACCGGACGGCAGCAAGTCGTCAGCCGCTAAACGATGAATGTCTTCCCAACGGCGACCTTCACCTTGGAACTCAATGCGACGCTCCCAAAGGATAGCTTCCACCAGTGCTTTCGTGTTGGCGAAATCGCTTGCCTTATACGTCTGTGTAGCGGGGTCGGCCAAAGAACGGTCTCTTACTTGATTCAATTTCTCCAATGCGAGAGTCTTGTCTCCCGCACGTGCGGCAGCCTCGGCCTCGTTTAGCAATACCTCGGCATAGCGCAGGATCGGGGCGTACTCTTCACGTGTTTGGGGATTCTGGTATTTATCACAGAAGTAATAATCGTCAGACGCACGATAAAGGACGAGGTTACGACGCTTGTCATCCCCTTTCCAGAATTTGGAGTTGTAAAGGGTAGGGGATGTCGGGCACATCGCACGGCCACCTTCACGGGCAGACATCATAGCGGACATAGCTCCATTTACAGACCCGTTATCTTGAGAGTCATTCGGAATGGAGAATATAGATTCCTGATTGTCTTTGTAAGAAACGAAAGGAGTGGCTGGATTGGTTTCCAGAATGAAACGTCCGCCTTCCAGTTTCTTAGCTTCAGTAACTACATTGTTCCAATCACGCATATGCAAATATACGCGCGTTTTCAGTGCTATGGCGGCACCTTTGCTTGCGCGGCCGATCTTATCGGCATCGATAATGTCCGGAAGCATGCTTTCCGCATTATTCAAGTCGCTTAATATCTGATCGTAAGTATCCTTAACGGTAGAACGGCCTATGCTTTGTTGCTCAGCGAGTTGGCTGGGATCATTTACGGCTTTCGTATAAATAGGCATACCGTAGTTATTGTTACCTTCTACGTTGTAGGGCAGGGCATAATGGATCATCAAGTTGTGATAGGTTAACGCACGTAAGAACAGGCATTCTCCTTTGTACTGATTCCCTTTCTCTTCGGTTATGACACCCGCAGCTACCGCACCTTCTATACCTGCGTATACCGTATTATAGCGGTTAATAGCCTCGAAAGAGGTTTCCCACATCGCCACGTTATTAGCGGTAGTCAAATTATAGGTCGCGGAATAGGTATAATCATAGAATTGGGCGGTTAGGTTCATATCTTCACCGCGCATTTCGCCTTGCAATATACTGGCCGCTCCAAAAGGATAACCGCGTGCCCACCCAAAGTCATTTGGATCTACGTACATACCACATTGTGCGGCATCGTAAGCTCCGACTACGGCTAACTCGCAACGTTCTTCTGTCCCGTATGCCGTAAGCTCGGAGAATTTGTCAACAGGTTCAAGGTCTACGACGTCGCTTTCGCAGGCGGTGAACACGGGTAGCGAGAACAGGGCTGTCCCTAACGCTACTACTGAAATGTTTTTATATAATTTCTTGTATAACATAATTGTAACTTTTCTTAGTTTGTGAAATTAGAATGTAATGTTCGCTCCAAAAGTGAATGAACGTTGCTGTGGCATACCGTTCCAATCTACACCTAAACGAGAGTTTGTCTCAGGATCCAATCCGGAATAACCTGTGATAGTGAGTAAGTTCTGTCCTTGAACATAGAAACGAATCTTTGTCATGTTCAGTTTGGATACGACCGCCTTCGGTAGTGTATAGCCTAAAGCTAACGTCGATAGTTTTAGGTAATTGCCGCTCTCAACGAAGTGTGAATCCGTATATCCATCATTGAATAAGGAAGAGGCGTCTCCATAACCGATTTTTGGAGTCATGCCGTCACCCGGTTGCTCTGGAGAAATCCAGCGGCCTAAGATTTCTGTTCCATTGTTGGAGAAATCCATATTGAACAATGCGCTTTGACGAGAAGCGTTCATGATCTTATTACCTCCGGAGAAGCGGAAGAATACATTTAAATCGAAATTCTTGTAAGAAACTGTATTATTCCAACCTCCGTACCAAGTAGGCATAGATGAACCTAATACCTTACGGTCGCTAGCGTCCAAGGAAGAAGCCTTGGAGACATCCGAAGGGTTGGAAGGATCATATTCCGCATAGTCGTAAGAGCCGAATGTGTCGAATTGCACTAATGAACCGTCCGCCTTACTCCAGATCGGATTACCGTTTGCGGCGTTTACGCCGTAATAATCATATCCATATAAAGATCTATATGACTCTCCTTCACGAATGATTGTGTAATTGTCTACGATGTCTGTTCCGCCGTATAAGCTCTTCACCGTGTTCTTAGCTGTGGAGAAGTTGAAATTAGTTTGCCAGTTCCAATCTTTGGTAGCGATGATTGTAGCGTTAACTGTCAATTCCATACCGGAGTTCTTGATCTTACCGATATTATCAAAATATGAGTTGTAAGGAATACCAGCGGTAGGTGCTGTAGGAACTTCCAACACCAAGTCTTTGGAGTTCTTTTGCCAATAAGCTAGCTCGAATGTCAGGCGGTTATTAAAGAAAGAGCCATCCAATCCGATATCGAAAGTCTCAGTTGTTTCCCATTTAAGCTGGCTGTTACCCATACGGTTCCAAGCGATAGCTGTATTCGATCCTGCTTTCTTCGCCCCGTAAGTTCCCAGATAAGGGAAATAATTCCCTAGGTCAGAGTTTCCGATTGTAGCGTAGCTGGCACGGATACGTAAGTCGTTAAACCAATCATTAATAGTTGATTCGCTCCAGAATTTTTCGCGAGAGATACGCCAAGCGGCTGATCCTCCCCAGAATGTACCCCAGCGGGTGTCTTTCGGAAGGCTGGATAAGCCGTCTGTGCGGACGGAGGCTCCGATATAATATTTACTATCATAGTTGTAATTCGCACGGAACATATAGGAGGCTAATCCCATAAACGTTTTACCTCCAGATACGAATCTCTCACCAAATGTGTTGGAAATGATATGGTCGGTGAAGAAAGCATCGGATATTTGTTGCACGGTTGCGTCCGTATATTCATATTCTTGATGGGTGTACTCTTGTACCGCTGTCGCCGTCAGATTATGTACATCATTGAATGTACGGTTAAAGTTGATTACGTTTTGCCAGTTCCAGTTCGTGTATGTGGTATTGATTTCTTCCAATAAGCCGCCATAGCCGTATCCGTCTCCTGATTCCGGGTTCCATACCATGAAATCTTTAACATTCGAGATGTCTAAGCCAGCTTGTGTCTTTAAAGTCAATCCGTCCATGAATGTGATTTCAGCCCATCCACCACCTAATACACGGGTATTGGTCGTACGGTTTACGTTATTGTCTAATGCCCAGACGATATTCTGGATACCATTATCAATATAGGAAAGGTTGCTTCCGCGACCTAATGTCTTACGGTTTTCAGCGTCGATATTGTAACCAGTAGGATCATCCGGATTGAATACAGATACGTTTGGAAGCATACGAGTGCCGGCGAAACCTACGCCACCCAATGAATTCTCGTCATTCATGACACCATTAACCCGGGTACGGGTCATCTGGCCATTTAATCCGATGCGTAACCATTTTGTCGCTTGTTGTGTCAAATCTGCCTTTAAGCTCAAACGGTTTAAGTCATTGGCGCGAATGATACCTTCTTGTTCCGTGAAACCTAATGATACATAATATTGGCTTTTATCCGTACCACCACTGGCGGATAAGCTATGATTGTGCTGGAAACCTGTACGGAAAATATAATCATTCCAGTTTGTGTCCGGTCCGTTCGGATCGTAAACAGCCTGTCCTTTCATTCCCCAGTTCTCGTATTTCTCGTTAGCGATAGTCACGAAATCTTTCGCTCCCAGAAGATCATGCAATTTAGCTGCGCTGGCTGCGCTTACATAGCCATCGTAAGTTACTTGAGTACGTCCCTTGGAGCCTTTTTTAGTTGTGATCAATACAACTCCATTTGCCGCACGGGAGCCATAGATAGCTGTAGCCGCACCGTCTTTCAATATTTCAATGGATTCGATGTCATTCGGGTTAATATCAGACATCGCATTGTAAGAAGCGTAAGCCATTCCTAAGCCGGTTTTTCCATCGGCGTTATCACCGGTGGCGATCGGCATGCCATCTACGATAAATAACGGCTGAGAGTTTGAACTGATCGTACTCATACCACGGATCTTGAATTGAGGGCCGCTTCCCAATACGCCACTAGGAGTCGTAACCTGTACACCAGCGGCACGTCCGGCTAATTGAGTGTCGAAAGACGCTGTTGCCAAGTTGCTTAAGTCTTCACCTCCTACTTTAGATATGGCACTCGTCACATCCTTTTTTCTTTGAGTTCCGTAACCGACAACCACGACTTCATCCAAGTTCTGAGAGTCAGATTCCATCGTGACTTTAATGATTGGTTTTACTGCCACTTCCACAGATTTCATACCGATGTAGGAAACGATTAGCTTTTTCGCGTTAGAAGGAACATCCAAGGTGAACGCTCCGTTGTAATCCGTTACAGTACCGGTAGTAGTACCAGCTACTACGATAGAGGCTCCAATGATAGGTCCATCGTCTTCCGCCGAGATAACCGTACCGGTCACCTTCGTGGTCTGAGCCGTTGCGAACGCTATACTTGCAAACAAGCATAGTAATAGATAAGTCAACCTTTTCATAGACACATACTTTTTGTTTAATTTGTTAATAAATAGATCGTTGTAATCAATTGTTGCCACTTAGTCGATTGACTTAGTTTCCGAAGAACTTCATGAGGGTAAGGTACTTTGGTGTTACTTCCTAGCATTGATGCGGGATTGAGTTAAAAATAATTTGCATATTAATACTATATATTAATACTAGAATGTATTAAATTAACATATAACTTAAAATAATCCGTATTGACAAAGTTTCGTGTAAGTTTATTTTTATTGTCAATATGTTTGTTTATTGCAAATATATCTTTATATTTGCCGTACAGCCATTAAAATAAAATGCTTGCTGTAAATAGTACAATTAGACATAACAGATGTTTACATAGGTTGCATGTTCTATAATTTATTAAGATATTTATAATAATTAATAAATATTGAACGGAAAAGTGATTTAGTTCTTCGGAGACTAAGGTGTTTCATAAATACTATCTAATGTATTTAAATAAAAAAAGAGTATCTAATAAAGATACTCTTTAGATATATGTGAATAGAGTGACCTATTTTGATTTTTATAGGCTTTTCGGAGGATATAATGCGTCCCACCACTCCGGTTGATCTTTCAACCACTTAGCGAACCATGCGTAAATTGTGTTATTCCACAAGATACGTTTCTCATAATCCAGTATATGGTGGTTCTCTCCTTCTACCTGGACAAACGCTGTAGGCTTACCCAATAATTTTAATGCGGTAAACATCTGGATGCTCTCTCCAATCGGAACATTCGTGTCTGCGGTTCCATGTAAGAACAAGATCGGGGTATTGATCTTGTCTGCGTTAAACAGCGGACTTTGTAAAGTGTACATATCCCGGGCATTCCATGGATAACTGTTAGCGCTAGCCAACGAGCTGTATGAATATCCCCAGTAACCTTCTCCCCAATAGCTGGTGATGTCGCTGATTCCCGCATGAGACATGGCCGCCGCGAATATATCTGTTTTTATTTGTAGGTATTGAGTCATGAAACCTCCGTATGAAGCCCCCATGCAACCGATTTTCTTCGTGTTGACAAAAGGATGCTCCTCACAGAACTTTTTCGTGCCTTCGATGATCTCGTCAGCGGTAAGTTTACCCCATGCGTTGACATGGCGTGCGGAGAACTCTTGGCCGAATCCAGTCGCTCCACTGGGCTGTATGATGTAGACGATGTACCCTAAGCCGGCGTATACATGCGAAGGATAACGGCTTTCCATCACCCGGGCCGTAGGAGTTGTTCCTCCGTAATAATTCACGATCATCGGATATTTCTTAGTTGCGTCAAAATGAGGAGGGAGATAGAAGCGGCCGTAAATCGTATCCCCTTGGGCGGAAACGAAATTCCAATCTTGCACTTCTCCTAAAGTGACGTCTCTCAAGATCTCTTTGGAGAGATCGATCAAGCAGGAAGAGGCGTCGTTTTTCAGGTTATAGGTATAAAGCCTTTGGGAATTGGAAGCGCTTAATCCGAAATAAACCATTTCGAAAGCTTGATTGGCGATGGAGTAATCGGAGATGACATCTTCCTTGGCTTGAAGTTGCTTAATCTTTCCGTTGGACGGGTTTAGACTATACATGCGAACACGGTCCTTATCTTTCGCCATGATATAGATTTGTTTATCGAGGGCGTTCCACTCGTAGGAATCGACAGAGGGGTCAAAATCTTTCGTAAGCGGCTTTATACTTTTATCTGCTATATTGTATAGGAATAATTGCCCGTCGCTCGTATTGGATGTCTGTCCTTCTTTGATCTTTAATCCGATACCATCGAAAGCCTCTCCAGATGCGTCAACGAGTAATTGGGTGGCATCCGGGGAGAAAACGGCACGGCTTACGAATTTCTCACCTTTTATAAGGGTATCCACATGCATGGTTCGTAGATCCATCTTATATATATATGTACGTGAGAAAGGGCGCTCCGTTAAATTCGGTTCCCTGCGACTGAATAGCAGATAGTGGCCGTCTTGAGATACATCGTTGATGTAAGTAGAAGTATGTCCATAGGTGAGCCGTTGGAACAATCCGGTTCGCAGGTCATATTTATGGATAAACATACGGTTTCTCCATCCCGGTTGGCGATCATCCGGCACCAGTATCTCTTGGATCTCTTTTCGTTCTTGCGGTCCTTTCTCCCGTATGGAGAATAATAGATAGTCTTCGGTAGGCCCGAAGCTGAAAGAACCTTCAGGCAATTGGCTGGAAAGGATGTTCTCCTTTTTACTGGTAGGGTCTAGGGTCACCAATTCCGTGCCTTTCATCCCTTTCCGGGTGTAATAGGCCAGATTGCTTTTAGGCATCCAGCGTAAGCTCTGTCCGTTCTCAACCAATACGGAACCGGTAGCCTTGTCTAGTATCTGGGTAAATGAGGACTGCTTTCCGCCGGGATAGGTTTCTTGATAGGAGACGATAATGAATTTTCCATTCGGGGACAGGCTGGCGGATTGGATGCGTTTACCATCAAATACATCACTTAATGTATAACGTTTCTCCGGATTGACGGTCGCGGTTACCACCGCGTCTTTTTCCGGGTTGAATGAGGCTTTTAAGGCATTCTCTTTGTGGCTCTCAGATAAATATTTAATTACGATTTCATAGCGTCGCGGCTCCAAGGTCAACGAGGCTTCTCCTTGGGTTAGTTTTATGGGTTGTCCATCCACGTAGACTTCTGAAATCTCAGGGCCATTGATCCTTAAGGTACCTTTTGTATAGCGGTCACTATTCAGGTAGAAGGAAACCAAATGTAGCGCGTAGGAAGAGGCCGAGGTTGGCAAGGTCAGCTCTCCGGAAGACGCCGCGTCAAGGGTTTGTCCGCTTTGGGAAAGGTTGCAGAAAGGAACGGTCGTGTTCAATAGTTCCTTGTCGGAAAATCTCTTACTGTTTACATCCAAGCTATCTGCTAGGAAAGGCTTTTTCACCTCGTAAGGGCCGGCGTAATTGTAATGTCGCACGACAACCTCATCCGCCCATAGTGAGCAACAGGAGCATAGGGCTGAAAGAATTAAGATGTTTTTGTTTATCATGATATTTGTTATTTAGTTTAAAATAAGAAAGCGAGATGGCGGGTATCTCTCAGCCATCTCGCTGTATCATTATCTTATAAGATTTCTATCTCATCTACGAACAAGAATGCGGGACTTCCGGCGCCACCGTGCCATTTTGGTAGTTTGCTGCTGTTGATGATAATCTCGACATAGCGGGCGTTTACCGGGGCGAAGGATATCTCTTGGGGATATAAACCGTCCTTGTCGTTTTGGGTTAGCTCCGGGATTTTCTTGGAAGCTACTTCCTTGAAATTCTTGCCATCGTCGGATACCTTTACGGTTACGGCGGAGGCTCCCATGATCCAATCGCCTTTCACCACGTTTGTGTTGAAAGATACCTTCTGGATTTCGGTTGGTTCCTTTAGATCGATCGTGGCGTCAAGGTCTTTTCCTTGGAAACCCAGCCAATGGCCGGTCTTGTAATTACTACCTCCACGTAAGCCGTCTACCAATACCTGTGCCCCGTTGAAAACGTATCCTTTGCTGGGTTGCTCTTTCAAGGTGATGGGCTTCATCGTCGCTTTATTGAAGAAGATATCTTCTGAGAAGATGCGGCTCGTACCGTTCGGACGGACAACGATCGCCTTGAATTCGCAATCTTGGTTGATCTGTACCGGGCCTTCATACTTGATGCTGGCGATCGTAGGATCGCTACCGTCTACCGTATAATAGATATCTCCTTCACCCAACTTCGTCAAGGCTATGTCGAGTGTTCCGTTCTCCGTATTGGTGGTCAGGGAGGCGTTAATATCGAAGATATGCTTTCCGTAATTATATCCCAAGCGATCGTAAAGTTGTGTCATGCGGGCCACACGGGGCAGGAACGTCTGATAATCTTTCTTGGACGGATCGCTCCACTGGATATCGGCTACGGCGTCGATACGGGGCATGATCATGTATTCTACCTGTGAGAAGGTCGGGATATATTCCGTCCAGAGGTTGGCTTGCGCCCCGATCACGTACTTCTGGTCTTCAGGAGAGATACCGGCTGTCGGCTCAAAAGAATATACTTTCTCTAACGGCAAGTAACCACCGATAGCATCGGGCTCAAGATCCGTATCCGCTGATTGATAGTAATCCAGATATACATATGTATTCGGTGTCATGACCACGTTATGCTTTTGCTTGGCGGCCTCGATACCTCCATCCATGCCTCTCCAGCTCATTACCGTGGCATTCGGGGCCAAGCCTCCTTCTAGGATCTCGTCCCAGCCGATGATATGGCGTCCTTTGCTCTCCACGAATTTCTCCATGCGGGAGATCACGTAGCTTTGCAAATATTCCTCGGCGGAATGTTTCTTGTCCCCCTTGATACCTTCCGCCTTGATGCGAGCTTGGCATTTCGGGCATTTCTCCCAACGTACCTTCGGGCACTCATCACCACCTACATGGATATATTCGGACGGGAAAAGATCGATGACCTCGCTCAATACGTCTTCTAGGAATTGCATGGATTTCTCGTTTCCGGCGCAGATCACGTCGTCGGCTACTCCCCATTGGCCCCATACGTCATAAGGGCCTCCGGTGCATCCAAGTTCCGGGTAAGTAGCCAAGGCTGCCAATTGATGTCCCGGCATATCGATTTCCGGGATGATCGTGATATGGCGTTCGGCGGCATAGTTGATGACATCGCGAATCTGGTCTTGTGTATAGAAGCCCCCGTATTCCTTTCCGTCATATGTTCCGGAGTTATGGCCGATCACGGTTTCCTTGCGTTTAGATCCGATCTGTGTCAATTCCGGATATTTCTTGATCTCGATACGCCAACCTTGGTCATCGGACAGATGCCAGTGGAACGTATTTTGGTTGTGCAAGGCAAGGATATCGAGATACGTTTTTACCGAATCCACGGGGAAGAAATGGCGGCTGACATCCAGCATCATGCCTCTATAGGCAAAACGGGGATAGTCGTTGATGGTAGCTGCCGGTAATTCTACGTTCATCCCTTGGGCCGTGGCCGGGATCGATTTACGTAATGTCTGGATACCATAAAATACGCCGGCATCCGTGCTTCCGGCGATCCGTATCCCGTTATCGCTAACGGTCAGTTGATATCCTTCCGGATTCTGGATGCTTTGGTCGATAACGAGGCTGATCCCCTTACCGGGCTGGCCGGTAGCGGTTGCTAATTCATAGCCCGTGATTTCCTTGATATAAGAAGCGAGGAACTCGGCGTTCTTCTTCATCTTATCATTGCCCTCCGGATAAAATATCTTCGTGGATGGACTTAGGACGAAAGGATTTCCGTTCGTCAATGTTACTTCTTGTGGCAAAGGCACTACTCCGTAATCTCCTTTTACGGCCTTACCACCGGAGCAAGCGATCATTCCCGTGCAAAATGTCAGGACGAGCGCTAGTTTGCTTAGGCTGTTCATGTGTTTAGAGTTTAGAACGTAAAACAATAATTGATTCAGTATCACCGCCCAAAGATAAAAAGAATTAGCCGTTTTATCTAATGCTTTTACACTTTTGATGCGATAACCTTAGGGACTTTGTCTATATATAGAGACTATTTATCAACTGGTGCATGATCGTCCACCAGTTGTTGCATGATCATCCAACAGTTGGTGGACGATCATGCAACGGCTGTTGGATGATGAATACTTCTATAAGAAATGTCTAAGGAATATGGAAGAAACACCTAAGCTCTAAAGGGAAAAGGGCCAGGGACTAAGGGAAAAGAAACGTCTTCTTGAGAGGTATTTCCTTGTCCTTCTTATAATATGTATTCACACGTTTTACGGTTGTGCAGCGGATGTAAGCGTCATGGCAGTAGATGAGCGCTTGCCTTTTTTCGGCGGCTTCGGCAAGCATGCGCAGTTTCTCGTTGTATGACGTGACCGGATACGTGTCGTAAGCGGAGATCCATTCCGGGGATACGCTGGCTACAAGGGGGATAACATCTCCGGCAAAGACAAAAGTCCGATCTTCCGTATGGATATAGGGAACAATTTGCCCCGGAGTGTGCCCATCATACAAGCGTAGCTCTATCGTGGGGCAAATCGAAGTGTCGGCATCTAGCAGCCGTAAGGAATTAGCATCCGCGACGGCTTGCATATTCTCGATAAAATAGGAATCTTTCTCCAAGGCGTTCGGATGAAGGAAATTCTCCCATTGCTTGCGGCTAACCCAGTGGTTCGCATTTGGGAATGAGAGAAATAAATGTCCGGTAGATTCATCCTTTTGCGTGGTATAACCGCAATGATCGAAATGGAGATGGGTGAGGACAACATCCGTGATTTCCTCCGGTTGAATTCCCCGGTTTCGTAGTTCCGTGCCGAGGTCTACCAAGTTGAAGAAGCGGTAATAACTTAGTTGTTTTAAGTGTTTATTTCCCGCTCCGTTATCTACTAGGACGATGCGTCCGTCATCTGTTTTTATGACAAGGCTACGCATGGCTAGCACGCAACCATTTGTCTCGTCGCTCGGATAGCGACGGCTCCAAGCGCTTTTAGGAATGGCCCCGAACATGGCGCCTCCGTCGGCGTAGAAGTAGCCGGTATCGATGATTTGTAGTTTCATGGTTTCTGCATTCTTTCTTTGGGGGAGTAAAGGTATGGTTTTTATCATACTCAATAGTATAATAAATGTAAAAATGACTGGTTTAAACGTTGGTTTAGACTAGTCATTTTGATGGATGGGATAGTGCATTTGACACAATTTTAATATTGGATGTAATGTATTGATTATAAGTCTTATTACTAATAGAATCGAAAAAAGATTTAAATGAATGTTGCTTAATTTAAATTAATGGTTAACTTCGCGGACGACTAGTCTAAACGAACGTTTTAGCTAGTCATTTTTATTAGGGACTGCGCTCAGAGATAGCAGAAAGTAGGTTTTTGGTGTTTGAATATTGTTAATCTCAATTAATTATAACCATTTAATAATAAAGATGGAAAAATGTAGTAAGAAGAGCAAGCAATTGTGTTTAAGCTTGTTCAAACCAAGTGTTATGATGCTTACCACGGGATTCCTATGTATGGCCTCCTTTCAAGGATTGGCGGCTGTGGAACCCTCGCACAACTACGGACCGAATGTTGAATCGGTCATGCAAAATGGTAAGACTGTTACGGTTAAGGTTTCAGATTCAATGGGTGAGTTGATCGGCGCGAACGTGTTGGTCAAGGGAACTACTATCGGTAACGTAACCGACATGAACGGCTCGGTTACGTTGCAAGATGTGCCCGCAAACGCTGTTTTGGAAATCTCTTATATCGGTTACACGACCAAGGAAGTCCCGGTTGGCAGTCAAAGTGTTATAAATGTTACGTTGTCGGAAGATTCCCAGGCTCTTGAAGAGGTCGTGGTCGTAGGTTACGGTACGATGGAGAAGAAGCAAGTGACCAGCTCCGTTACCTCATTGTCTGCCGGCGATATGATGAAGGGTGTGGGTGGTGCCGATATCACCAGCTCTTTGCAAGGTAAGATCAGCGGTTTGATCTTGCAAAATAATGGTAGTGCCAATGGTACGACCACGATCCAGTTGCGTGGTTTGACCTCTATCAACTCTGGTAAGGCTCCATTGATCGTTGTCGATGGTTTCCCGGGAGGTGATATTCGTGCCTTGAACCAAGACGATATCAAATCTATCGATGTGCTGAAAGATGCTTCCGCTGGTGCGATCTATGGTACACGTGCTGCTTCGGGTGTGATCTTGATCACAACGAAGAGTGGTTCTAACACGAATGGTAAAGTAAAATTGAATTATAGTACTGAGCTTTCGAAGAAACAAAACTATGGCCGTCCAGATATGATGACCGCCGATGAGTATCGTAATCGTACGGACGTGAATATCATTGATTACGGGCAGAACGCTGATTGGTGGGACGCTCTTTTGCAGAAGGATAACTTCTCGCAAAAACATCACCTCTCTTTGGAGCTAGGTACCGAGAACGCACAAGTGTACACCTCTTTCTTCTATGAGACCAACGAAGGCATCACGATTAAGGATAACCGTAAGGACTATGGTGGACGCTTGAATGCAAACTTTAAGCTGTTCGATGGTTGGTTAGAGATCCGTCCGATCGTGGATTATCGTCAGACTGCTCGTACTTCCGATGGATCGGATGAGGATAAGAAGGCAAACTTCAAGCAGGCGTTGTATAATAACCCGACTCGTTCCCCATTTGACCCGGAAAGCCCGAGCGGATATAACGTATGGACCGGAGAAACTTTGGACTACAATATCGTAGCGGATCGTATGCTTTCCGACTACGAGGGCTTGGATAAATGGTTTAAGCCTGAGGTGACGATGAAATTGAACATCAAGCCGATTGAAGGTTTGAGCTATTCTCAGACATTGGGTTACGAGAACCGTCAGTGGGAGTTGCACCAGTTCCGTTCTCGCTATCACCGAGAGGAGGTGACAAACAACCGCGGTGGTTGGGCGAAATTGGAATTCTCGAAGACCGAACATCTTACTTCTGAGGGTTACTTCACTTACCTGAAAGAATTTAAGGGAGGTCATAGCTTAAATGCCGTTGCCGGTTACTCTTATTTCGAGAAGAATGGAGAGAATTTCAATGCGGAGAACTATGATTTCGGTGTAGAAGGCCTGAAGTATTGGGACTTGGAATCCGGATCTTATTTGACCGACGGTAAGGCAAAGATGGGATCTAAAAAAGATATTACGGAACGTTTGTTCGCTCTTTATGCCCGTGCCAATTATTCATATAATGATAAATATATGGTAACGGCTACGATCCGCCATGAGGGTTCCTCGAAGTTTGCCGCAGAGAACCGTTGGGGTAATTTCTGGGCGTTGTCTGGAGGTTGGCGTGTATCTGGTGAGGAATTCATGAAAGAGTTTGATTGGGTAAATGACTTGAAGATCCGTTTCGGTTATGGTGTGACCGGTAATAACGACTTCGATGCTTCCTATATGGCTAATACGTTAAGTCGCGACCAATATTGGATGCTTCCGAGTGGTAGCTGGGCGTTTGTTTATGGACCGAGCTCTAACGTGAACCCTTATTTGGGATGGGAAGAGAAGAAAGAGTGGAATATCGGTGTGGATTACTCATTCTTTGGCAACCGTATGTATGGTAAGTTCGATTACTATCGTCGTAAGATCGATGGCATGATCTACGAGGTGAATGTTCCACAGCCACCGTATCCAAATGGCAAACAATGGCAGAACATTGGCGAGATGGAGAGTAAAGGATGGGAGTTCGAGGTTGGTGGTGACATCATCCAGAATAAGGACTTCACTTGGACTTCCAGCTTGAATATGAGCCATAACTCAGGTAAGATCCTTACGATGTATGGTAACAATTCACGTATGGATGGTAACGCTATGGATGAACCGGGATGGCCGGGCGATGCCTCTCGTATTGAAGAGGGGGCAGAGATCGGTGCGTTCCATATGTGGAAATTCGCTGGATTCGACGATAAAGGAGACTTCCTTTTGTACAATAAGGATGGTGAGGTTATACCTGCTTCCCAAAAGAGTGTAGACGACAAACAATATATCGGTAATTATCTACCTAAGGTGATGATGGGATGGAACAATACCTTTACCTATAAGAATTTTGACTTGGGTATTAATATGCGTAGTTGGATAGGTTTCGATGTCTTGAATACTTATCCGATGTACTTGGGTATCCAGGGACAGAGTGGTGCCGGCCAGTGGAATCTTTGGAAACCGGCGCTTGACGATCCGAAGTATAAGGACATTCGCGGCGTGAAGCAGCTTTGTGACTACTTCTTGGAGGATGGCTCGTTCTTGAAAATTGATGCGATTACGTTAGGTTATACATTGGCGTTGAGTAAGTATACAAAATGGGCAGAGCGCCTGCGTGTATATGGAACTGTCGGCAATGTAGCGACTATTACAGGATATAGCGGACATAATCCGGAAGTGAATATTACCGGTTGGGAAGGCGGTGTCGATAAGGTTTGGAACTGTGATCCGATAGTTCGCACCTATACGTTAGGTATTCAAGTAACATTCTAAAAAGGTAAGAAGAAAATGAAAATTAGCAAGATAACAAATTGGTTGGTAGCCGGAGCTGCTTGCTTGCTGCTGGGTACCTCTTGTGACGTGGATCCTACGTTCTATTCGCAGGTTGTTCCCGACACGTATTATACGAATGCAGACGCGGTTTGGTCGCGTTTTAATCGTCCTTTTACGCATTGGCGTTGGTGGGTAGCTCATAACGACGCTCGTGTGCGCTTGATGGAAGTGGGAACTGATGCTATGTGTGTGCCTACTCGTGGTAATGACTGGTTTGATGGCGCCGTTTATCAGAACATGCATCATCATCATTTTATGGATGATATGAGCCCGATGAAGGATGGATGGGACTTGACGACGATGGGTGTGGCTCAGTCGTGGAGTGCCTTGGAGGATTTGGAGAATATTGATTTCGTATCGGTGGGTTTGACTGAGGAGGATCGTGTATCAATGATTAATCAGTTGAACGTATTGGCTGCCTCTTTTTATTTGGATGGTTTGGACATGTTTGGTGGTATGCCTCTTTACACATCTACGAAGGAGGATGTGAAGGCTCGTGCTACAGATGTGGAGACTTTCCATTTTATCGACTCCTTGTTGGATGTATCTATGCCGAATCTTCCGTTGAAGGAGACCTTGGGAGCACCCGAGACGAACGTTATCCATCGTGCTGTGGCTGCGGCTTTGAAGGTTCGTTTGTATTTCAACGCTGAATCGTATATCAATAAACCGATGTATGAGGAGGCCGCTAAGATTTGTCAGGATATTATCGATGGAAAGTATGGTCAGTATAAATTGGCCAACCATTTCACCGAGATCTTTGGTTGGGGTAATGAGACTTGCCCGGAGATTATCTGGACAGTACCTTCCGAGAATGCCAAAGGTGAGACGGATGGTGGTTTGACTGCCTTCACTCTTCCTTATAATTTCAAGGATTTCTTAGGGGGCTTGCAGGATGCTAGTGGTAATAATGGGCTTTGCCTATGCCCTAGTCGCGATCCGGAGGGTAACTTGTATAAGTTTAACGTAGGTAATCCATACGAGACATTCAACGACAAGGATATCCGTAAGCAGCAGTATGTATATGAGGGTGGTCGCAAATACCGTGGTATGTTTATCGTTGGTGAGTTGCAAAACCCGGATTTCCCCGAGTATAAATGTCTGGGTGCCCGCGAGTATGCCGGCAAGGTCTTGAATGTCGTAGACCAGATCGCTCATATCAGCCAGGTGGGCAATACGGTAGCCAGTCTTAAGGATCTGACTTCTACGATTGCCGATGCAGAGGAGAACTCAGGCGTGCGTGTTCTTAAATTTAGTCCTCTGCCTAATCAAGATGAGTTCAAGGAACGTTTCAACCCAGATTGTCCTGTAATTCGTCTGACAGAGATCTATTATACTTTGGCGGAATGTAAGATGCGTTTGGGCGATAAGAATGGTGCGGCCGATATCATCAACTCCATCCGTAAGCGTAACTTCGAGGGTGGAAACGACCCGGATCCTGTTACCGCTGCCAATTTGGATAAATACCGTATGCTGAAGGAATGGATGCAAGAGTTCTTGCGCGAGGCCCGTCGTCGTACGGACTTGATCCGTTGGGACGCATATGTGACAGAGGATTGGTGGGATCATAAGGCTACGAACGATGAGAAATACAATCGTTATCCATTGCATCAATTGTCATTGGGTGCGAACCCGTTGTTGGAACAGAACCCGGGATATTAATAAGTTAAACTTAATATAAAAAAGGAGGTATGTTGCAGAGGCATACCTCCTTTTTCTGATATGGCGTGGAAAACGCAGTAGTACTTACTTGACTGGAGAATATGTACTTCATCGGGCAAATAAGTATATATTCGTAGACGAAGTAAGTACTACTGCGTTTTCCGGCATATAATTTTGATTGATTTATAACGTGATGAAACAACAATTAATTAGCTTGTTTTTTTGCGGTGTATTATTATTGCAAGGTTGTACCGAAAAGAAAAATGAGGCACAACTAGAGAAGACTCTATCTGTCTATCAAGTAGATTTGAAGTCGGAATCACCCAAAGAAAGTATTGATCGATTTCTGGCCGGTATGGAGATCCGGTTGTTACCTTTGGAGTCGGGAGACAGTATCCTGTTTAAAGGCTCCGCCTCTACCATCCATTTGGCAGATGATGATATATTCCTTTTAGATGCTTCTCAGCGTGTGATTTTCCGTTTCGGCAGGGATGGTAAGTTCAAGAACAAGATCTTTCGGAACGGGCAAGGCCCGGAGGAATATAACGTGCTATTCAATATGGCTTTGTTTGACAATAAGGTTTATGCTTTGGATAATACGAAGATCCAGCTGTATGACTATGAGGGTAATTATCTCAAAACTGTTCCCCTGAAAAATGATGGTCGTCAGGTAGCTGTCGCTAAAGATGGCACGATAGCTGTCGCTTCCAATTATATCCAGCCTTATCAGCTAACCCTATATCGTCCGGATGGTACGATCTCCGAATATTTACCTAGCGATAAGAACTTATTGAAACAGCAAATCTCTCAGTCCACCTATCATTCGTTGAAGAGATATGGCGATCGGATCTTGTTGACAAATTATTTTGATCCATCCATCTATCAGCTGGAAGATACCGTGTCTGCCTTCGCCACGCTTGACTTCAAAGGCATGAATATCCCCTCCGATATGTTTAGTGGTACGGATGAGGAGATCGCCAACCGGTTCCGTGAATACCGCGAGGGAGATAAGGCCATTCTCTCATTCGATCGCTTGACCGTTACGGACGACTGGGTTGTGTTTGCGCCTTCTTTGATCTGGGATCCATGTGTGGTTTATTATAACCGTAAGTCGGATACTTATCTTCTGAATAAGAACTGGGGGCAACCTTACGATTTGTTCTTCGGAGGCTACAGGGCACCGGACGGATATGATGAGAAGAGCCGGGAGTTTTACCAACTGGTCAATGCCGTAGAGCTGAAAGAGGTCGTAGGGGAAATCGCCAAAGCGGCCCCGAATTATCAAGATACCTATCCGTTTTTGAAGGGTGTGGATGTATCCCAAATAGATGATAATACGAATGATTGGATTGTATTCTTTAAGTTACGGTCTTAGAGGATATATAACTTGTATGGGAGAATATGACCGATCTCTGTATTATCTTCAACGATGTGATCTGCTATTAGTTCTTATTCAAAATGGGAGGAATTGCGTTTGATCAAGCGTTTTTTCCTGCCAGTCAAGCGTATTGTCAAGGAAAGTTTTTGAGATCATATGTTCTTATCTTGTTCCGATAAAAAGGAATGTCTATCTTTGTTCATGGTAAGTATATCTAAACGATCATCGCTATGAACCAGACAATTTATCCTATCGGCATACAGAACTTCGAGAAGATCCGTAAAGACGGTTATCTCTATATTGATAAGACAGCTTTGATTTATCAGTTGGTTAAGACCGGAAGTTACTATTTCTTGAGTCGTCCGCGGCGTTTCGGCAAGAGTCTCTTGCTATCTACGTTGGAGGCCTATTTCCAAGGAAAGAGGGAGCTGTTCGAGGGGTTGGCGATGGAACGGTTGGAGAAAGACTGGGAGGTATATCCGATCTTGCATTTGGACTTGAATGCTCGTCATTATAAAGATACTGCCGCTCTGACTAGTATCTTGAATGAGTTCTTGGAGAAATGGGAGGCTTTATATGGAACGGAGAAACAGGATCGTGCCTTGGAGGAACGTTTCAGTTATGTGATAGAACAGGCTTATCGCCAGACCGGGCATCGCGTGGTGATATTGATTGACGAGTATGACAAGCCCTTATTGCAGAACCTGCACGATGAGGATATGCAGGATCAGTTGCGGAACATGTTGAAGCCTTTTTACGGCGTGTTGAAGACGATGGATGGAGCCATCCGTTTCGCCTTGCTGACTGGGGTGACGAAGTTTGGAAAGGTAAGCGTGTTTAGCGATTTGAATAACCTCATGGACATATCGATGGACGATCGTTACGTGGAGATATGTGGCATCACGGAGAAAGAGATACATACTTGTCTGGAAGATGAGGTGAGGGAACTGGCCGGAGCGCAAGATATGACCTACGAGGAGACCTGCCTGAGACTCAAAGAATGCTATGATGGATACCATTTCGTGGAGAATTCCATCGGTATGTATAATCCTTTCAGCCTGCTGAATACGTTCGCTCGCCGGAAATTCGGCGATTATTGGTTCGAGACCGGTAGGCCCTCTTACCTTGTTGAATTACTCAAGCATACCCATTACGACCTTTATGAGATGGCGAACACGGAGACCGATGTGGATGTGTTGAACAGTATTGACTCTGCCTCGATAAATCCCGTCCCCGTGATCTACCAGAGTGGCTACTTGACGATCAAGGATTACGATCCTGAATTTGGTATCTACCGGCTAGGTTTCCCGAACCGGGAAGTGGAAGAGGGTTTCGTGAAATATCTCCTTCCATTTTACACGAGTGTTAGTGCGCCCAAGACCCCTTTCGAGATCGGGCAATTCGTACGAGAGATACGCTCCGGTGATTACGATGCGTTCTTCCGCCGCTTGCAAAGCTTCTTCGCTGATACACCCTATGAGGTGATCGCCGGTCAGAAGCCGGAGCGTGATACGGAGTTGCATTACCGGAACGTGCTTTTTATCGTATTTAAGTTGGTTGGACTTTATACGCAGGTGGAATATCATACCTCACAAGGGCGTATTGATCTCGTTTTAAAGACCGATCGCTATATCTACGTGATGGAATTCAAGCTGAACGGCACCGCCGAGGAGGCGTTGCGCCAGATTGAGGAGAGACAGTATGCGCTTCCCTTTGCGAGTGATCCGCGGCAAGTTTTTAAGATCGGCGTGAACTTCTCCTCTGTGACCCGTAACATCGAGCGATGGTTGGTGGAATAATAATCTATTAAGTATATGAACTGGAAACAAACGCTTTTCTGGTCTTTTTCGGCAGCTGCTATTTTTTATTATTTCCTGCTTTTTGGCGTGTTTGTGTTTGTCGGTCAGGAGGAGATGCAATTGTTTATACCTGAGTGGTGGTATATCCGGGAGTTCCTTTTTCAGCCGGGAGGATTTTGCGCTGTCGCCGGGCAATGGATCATTCAATACTACCGGCAGCCTATGTCGGCGGTGGTTTTCCATACGGTTTTACTCGTTGGTTGCGGATTTATGGTCTATAGGATCTTGCGTTGTTTTTCTGACAAGACCTACCTGCTGTTCCTTTCTTTATTGCCGGTCCTGTATCTGGTTAAGATGAGTATTCATGGGGAGTATTTGGTGGACGGGACGGTTGGCGTGGTTTTGATGCTTTTAGCTTTGTCGGTCTCGCTAAAGGTGCGGAGGGCGGGTTCTATTGCCGGATACGGAATTGCCTCTACACTTTTTTTATGTGGGCTGACCGGGCTTCTATCTGTCTGTTACGCTTTCTTATATACGCTGTTAGCCTTACTCCGCTACAAAACGTCGCGGCAAAGATTGGCCGCCTCTGCCTGCTTGATCCCAGCGCTTTTTATCTATTTGTTTAGCGGATGGTTAGGGATTCCTGTACCTTTGTCTGATGGATGGATGCCGGAAGCCTATCTGGAGATACAGCGATTACCTCATTATTATATGTATCGTGTATGGACTTTCTTTACCCTTTCGATTGTCGGTGTTGCTTTATTCGCTCGCTTTGTTCCGGTGATTGGCGAGAAGAGTAAATGGATGGATCGGGTAGCCCTTGTTGTTTGTCTGATCACGGTGCTGGTATCCATACGGTTTTGCCTGCCGGAACCTTGGCATGCGCAACGCATGATGCTTGACGAGCTCTCTTTCTTAGCCCGGGAGAGGCAATGGGACGCTATTATTGATAAGTACCGGGGAAAGCAGATCTATAATTATGTTAGCTTAAACTATTTGAATATGTCGTTGGCCCATAAGGGAGAATTGGCCGACCGGATGTTTACTTTCGATCAGAAAGGAACGAAAAGCTTATGTGCCGATTGGAATCAGACCTTTTACATGGATCGTTTATTGAGCGATGTTCATTTTCTTGTTGGCGATGTCTCTTTGTCTGAAAGTTTTGCGATGGACGGATTTACGCAAGCCAAACGTAAAGGGAGTGCCCGCATGTTGCAACGTTTCGTGCAAGTTTGTCTGATTAGGGGTGAGGTGGCGCTGGCCAAGAAATATTTGGACTTGCTTGCCGCTATGCCATTCTATAAAGATTGGGCTTGCCGTTATGCTACCTATCTGGTACATCCGGAATTAATGGATAAAGATCCGGAGTTGAGTGACAAATATATGCCTGTTGAGAAAAGGGATCGACTGAGTTTGTCCGTACCTGTCGATTCCTTATGGAGTGGATACAATCTTCCGGATCATCGGATCAGTTGGGAATACCGGGGATGTTATTATTTGTTGGGTAAGAAGCTGGATGCATTTGGCCGATTCTTGGAAGAAACACCTTTCATGAAGGGGGAACCGATACCCCGGCATTTCCAAGAAGCCGGATTGTTGTTGGCGGACAAAGACAGTATATCGCTTTCCTCCTATTCCATACAGCCGGAGATCGTAGACCGATACCGGGAATTCAAGCAGGTTTTGGGACGATCTGCCAACCAAGTGGATGTGTCCTCGATATATCGACAATTTGGAGATACCTATTGGTATTATTTCTATTTCAAGATCTTTAAAGGAGAAGAACAATGAAGCGATTATCTATCTGTTGGATTATAGGTTGTCTTTTGGAACTTGTAGCTTGTAGGCCGGAAGTTCCTACGCAAGCGGAACAAGGAGAAACTGACGTGTTTCCGGATTACAGGGAAGTTACTGTACCGGTCAATATGGCCCCTCCCAATTTCAAGTTGGTTGATCAACAGCTACAGGGGATAATTCGGTTGAAAACTATGAATGGGGAGTTGATAATCGCAGCCGATCATGGTGTTTTCAACCTGCCGGAAACGGATTGGAAGGTCTTATCGCAGGACGCACAAGGAAAACAAATAGATGTGACGGTTTATTTTCGAGAACCTCAAAGTGATTGGAAACAAATGAATTTCCCTATCTATGTGTCAAGAGATTCCGTTGACGCTTATTTGGTGTATCGCCGTATTTTTCCCGGATATCGGATGTGGAACGAGATGGGGATTTATCAACGATGTGTTGAAAACTATGTTGAAAAGTCTATTCTTGATAACCAATCGACAAATAATAGTTGTATGAACTGCCATGCCTTTTGTGAGCGACAAGGGGAACAAATGCTTTTTCATCAGCGGGGTTCTCATAATGGGACTTACTTGATTGATCATCGGCAGGTAAAGAAGATTGCGTTGGAACGGGACGGTAAGCCGGCTTCGTTCGTTTATCCGTATTGGCATCCATCCGGCCGGTATGTTGCTTTTTCTACCAATGAGACCCACCAGGACTTCCATCTTTCCGATGAGAATCGGATTGAGGTATATGACGTGGAATCGGACGTGCTGATCTATGACACGGAGAAGGAGAGGGTATTCAGTTCGCCATTATTGGCTTCTATGGCGTGTTATGAGACTTTTCCCACTTTTACTCCGGATGGCAACTATCTGCTGTTCTGTTCGGCGGATTCTGTCTGTATGCCAGAAAATTATCGGGATGTCCGGTATAACCTGTTACGAGTCGCTTTTGATCCGAAAGACGGTTCGATTGGAACCCAAGTGGATACCTTATATAATGCGAGAGAAGCGGGCCGGAGTGTTAAGTTCCCGAGAGTCTCCCCGGATGGGAAGCGGCTACTTTATACGGTGTCCGATTATGGCAATTTCTCTATTTGGCATAAGGATGCGGATTTGCATATGCTGGATCTGTCTACCGGGGCAATCGATTCTTTGCCGGAAGTGAATAGCCCGGATGTAGAGAGCTATCATTCTTGGAGCGGCAATAGTCGTTGGTTTGTCTTTTCCAGCCGGCGGGGCGATGGGCTTTTCACACGTCCGTATTTGGTGCATGTGGATGAGCGGGGGCAGTGCGGCAAGCCCTTCTTGTTACCGCAAGCGTCTCCGGATTATTATGAGCGTTCCCTGTTCTCTTTTAATGTCCCGGAATTTATACGGACTCCGGTTCTAATCTCGAAGGAAAGGCTGGTCGAGGCCTCGGGAAAAGAAGAGGTCACGACCATTAAACGTATCGAGGGCATCTAATTTTTCGCTTCTTTGTGCCGAAGGTATTTATAAAAGTCGTACTTTTGCGCTAAAATCAAAACGATGCGAAAAGTTCATTTGATCTCCGTAACCGAACCTTTGGTTTTAGATCTAGCCCTAGCACTTCGAGAAAAAGGATATGAGGTAAGCGCTTCCGGTTGTGGTCTGACTGAAGAGATGATAGGAAGACTTCATAACGCAGGCTGTACCTGTTATGGGGATGGGTGGTTTCCGGAGAAATTAATAAAAGATATTCACTCGGTGGTTTTGGGTGCTAAAGTAAAGCAAGATAACCCGGAATTATTGCGTGCGAAGGAATTGGGGATGTTAATCCAATCCATTCCGGAATTTATATTTCAACGGACTCGGTCGAAAACTCGGGTTGTTGTGGCGGGTAGTCGTGGAAAGAAGACAATTATTTCCATGATGGTCTGTGCGTTGCGCCGGCAAAAGTTGGCGTTCGACTATGCGTTGACTAGCAAGGTGGACTCGCTTCCGAATCGGATACATTTGAGTTATGAGGCACGTATCGCTTTGATCGAAGGAGATGAGCATATCACCTCTGCCTTGGACAAGCGTTTCCAATTGGAATTCTATCGTCCGCATATCGCCATCCTGACGAATTTATCTTGGTCTACCGAGACGGATCATGCGACTCCGGAGGCCTATTTATCCACTTATCAATCTTTCTCCGTTTCTATTGAGCGGGAAGGGAAATTGATTTATTTTGGAGGTGATGATACTGTCAGTCAGTTGGCAGGGGACGTCCGGAGCGATATCACCGCTATCCCTTTTGAGGAACATCCGGTCGTGGAGAAAGACGGGCAGACTTTTCTGCATACTCGCTACGGAGACTATCCGGTGCGGATTCCCAATCGCTATTTCTTGATCAATCTGAATGCGGCACGTTTGGCTTGCCGGCAGTTAGGCGTTAAAGACGCGGATTTTTATCAAGCGTTATCGGAATATAGTTTATCTTTGCCGATATGATAATAGCTAGACAAAAAAGAAAAGAGAATATCGCTGAATATCTGCTTTATATGTGGCAGGTTGAGGACTTGATCCGGGCGAATAAGTTCGATATGGATTCGATCAACCGCACGGTGATCGCCCATTACGACCAGCCCGAGGAGGTGAAGAAGGAAATCGCTCAATGGTACGAGGAATTGATCGAGATGATGCGTAGCGAAGGGGTGATGGAGAAAGGTCATATCCAATTGAACAAGAATGTGATTATTACTTTGACCGATTTGCATCTTCGTCTTTTGAAATCTCCGAAAGAGATGGTTTATAGCGCAGCTTATTATAAGACGCTTCCTTATATCGTACAGCTCCGGGCTAAATCGGGTGGAGAGGATCTGCCGGAGCTAGAAACTTGTTTCGCCGCCGTATATGGCTATCTGCTTTTGCGTATGCAAGGGAAAGAGGTGAGTGCGGAGACGTTAGAGGGTATTAAACAAATCAGTTCCTTCTTGGCGTTGCTCGCCGAGAAATATCGGGAAGATATGAAAGGGGAACTTAAACTAGAGGATTAATAATAGATATAGACATGAAGACAGTTTTGGTAACCGGAGCGAACGGTCAATTGGGAAATTCTATCCACGCTCGTATCAGCCAGTATCCCGGCTATAATTTTCTTTTTACGGATATAGATACGTTGGATATTTGCGACAAGGAGGCCGTCCGGAAATATGTCTTGGAAAATGATGTTCAATATGTCATGAATTGCGCCGCTTATACGGCGGTGGATAAAGCGGAGGAGCATGAGGATCTGTGTATGCGCATCAACCGGGATGCGGTACGGAACTTAGGTGAGGCCGCTCATGCCGTGGGTGCGAAGGTGATTCATGTATCTACCGATTATGTGTTCGATGGAACGAGTTGCCGTCCTTATCTGGAAAGCGATGCGACTTGTCCTGTTTCCGTATATGGACGTACGAAACTGGCGGGAGAGCAGGCCTTGATGGAGGTGTGTCCGGATTCCGTGATTATCCGTACGGCTTGGTTGTATTCCGAGTATGGAAACAATTTTATGAAGACGGTATTGCGTTTGGGAAAGGAGCGGGATGAGTTGCGTTTCATATTCGACCAAGTGGGTACGCCTACTTATGCCGGAGATTTAGCGGTCGCTATGCTTGCCGTGCTGGAACGTGCCGAGGCGGGTAAATTTATACCGGGTATCTATCATTTCTCGGACGAGGGGGTGTGTAGCTGGTATGATTTTACGGTAAAGATCTTGCAAATAGCAGGTATGAATAACCGGGTGATACCCATAGAGACCAAGGATTATCCGACACCGGCCAGCCGGCCGCATTATAGCGTATTGAATAAAGGTAAGATAAAAAGCACGTACGGACTGACGATTCCCCATTGGGAGACTAGCTTGGCCTACTGCATGAATAACAAAGTGTAACTGATAACAATATATACATATAAAATAGAATGAGCCAGTATTCAGAAGAGATTGAAAGAAGAAGAACGTTTGCCATAATCAGCCACCCGGATGCCGGTAAGACTACGCTTACCGAGAAATTATTGTTATTTGGTGGCGCTATCCATGTAGCGGGAGCGGTGAAGTCTAATAAAATCAAGAAGACTGCCACGTCCGACTGGATGGAGATTGAGAAGCAACGCGGTATCTCCGTAGCTACCTCCGTAATGGCTTTTGATTATTCCGATCATAAGATTAATATCTTGGATACACCGGGCCACCAAGATTTCGCCGAGGATACGTTCCGTACCTTGACGGCGGTGGATAGCGTTATTATCGTGATCGATATCGCTAAGGGAGTAGAGGCGCAGACTCGTAAGTTGATGGAGGTTTGCCGTATGCGTAAGACTCCGGTGATCGTTTTTGTCAACAAGATGGACCGTGATGGTAAAGATCCTTTTGATTTGCTGGATGAGATAGAAGAAGAATTACAGATAAAGGTACGCCCATTGAGTTGGCCGATCGATATGGGACAACGTTTCCGGGGCGTATACAATATTTTCGAGCAGAAACTGAACCTATATACCCCGAGTAAGCAATATGTGACGGAGAATGTGGAATTCAAGGATATCACGAGTCCGGATCTCGAGACTTATATTGATCCTACGCAAGCTGCGAAGCTTCGTGAGGATATAGAGTTGATAGAGGGGGTTTATCCCGAATTTGATGTGAATACGTATTTGGATGGGGATATCGCTCCAGTATTCTTTGGCTCCGCTCTGAATAACTTCGGTGTGAAAGAGCTATTGGATTGCTTTATCCGTATCGCTCCCTCTCCACGCCCGATCCAAGCGGTAGAGCGTGTGGTAGACCCGAATGAGGATAATTTCACCGGCTTCATTTTCAAGATCCATGCGAATATGGACCCGAACCATCGCAGTTGTATCGCTTTTGTGAAGATTTGTTCCGGTCGTTTTGAGCGTAACGCGAACTATAAGCATGTACGCTTCGGTAAGATGATGCGTTTCAGTAGCCCAACGGCTTTCATGGCCCAGAAGAAAGAAGTGGTGGATGAGGCGTTTGCGGGTGATATTATCGGTTTGCCGGATACCGGGAACTTTAAGATAGGGGATACGTTGACTTCCGGAGAGGAATTGCATTTCAAGGGATTGCCGAGCTTCTCGCCCGAGATGTTCAAATATATAGAGAACGCCGATCCGATGAAGGCAAAGCAATTGAACAAGGGTATTGAGCAATTGATGGACGAGGGTGTCGCCCAGTTGTTTACCAATCAATTCAATGGCCGGAAGATTATCGGTACGGTGGGACAATTGCAGTTTGAGGTTATTCAATACCGTCTGTTGCATGAGTATGCCGCTCAATGTAAATGGGAGCCGATCAGCCTATACAAGGCTTGCTGGATCGAGAGTGATAACAAACAGGCATTGGAAAATTTCAAGAAACGTAAGGCGCAATATATGGCGTTGGATAAGGAAGGCCGTGATGTTTATTTAGCGGATTCCAGCTATGTATTGATGATGGCCCAACAGGATTTTCCGGATATTAAGTTCCATTTTACATCAGAGTTCTAATATGAAAAGTCAATTCTCCATTCTTTGTTTACTTGTTAATATCTTGTTGATAAGTTGTGAACAGGCTCCCCAATACTATGAGGTATCTGGAAGGCTTCATACACCTTATCATATTAAGTTTGAGCATACTAAACCATTGGATAAGGAGATTGACGAGCAGTTGAAATATTTCTACCACCTGTTTAATGCTTTTGATTCTACTTCGGTAATCAGTCAGGTAAACCAGAACCGTGACATACGGGTAGATACGCTCTTCCAAAAAGTCTTTAAGAAGGCGCTTGAAGTGTCTACTGAGACAAATGGGGCCTACGACGTGACTTGCGCCCCGTTGATCAACCTTTGGGGGTTTGGCTTCAGCCGGAAGGATAGCGTAACCCCTGCCCATATCGACAGTGTCCGTCAGTTTATCGGTTTTCAGAAAGTGCGTTTAGAAGGGGATCGCATCGTGAAGGACGATCCTCGCTTAATGATGAACTTTTCTTCTTTGGCGGATGGAACGGTTTGCGATATGATAGCCCAAATGCTGGAGAAGAAAGGGGTCCGTAATTATTTGGTGGAGTTTGGTGGCGAGATGCGTGTGAAAGGCGTGAATCCCTCGGGCATGGATTGGCGCTTAGGGATCACGAAGCCTACGGATGACGCTGCCGGCATGAATCAAGAACTCGAGCAGATCGTTAGCTTCCCGAAACCGTTAGGAATGGCTACATCAGGCAATTATCGTAATTTTTATATAAAGGATGGACGTAAATACGCTCATACGATCGACCCCCGTGAAGGTTGCCCTGTACAGCGGGATATCCTTAGTGCTACGATTGTCGCCCCGGATGCCATGACCGCTGATGCGTATGCTACCGCATTTATGGTCTTAGGCTCGGAGGAGGCTAAATCCTTATGCGCTAAAGTGCCGGGTCTTGAATATTTTATTATTTGTTCCGATTCGATAGGAGACGGGTATCATCCGGAATACTCTGAGGGCTTTCGTCAATATCTGGTGACTGCCGATAAGTAATCGATTTATTTATAAGCTGTTAAGATGTTGTTCTTAGAATAGGCATTGTAAGATCTTTATGATGCCCATTCTAAGGAGCTTATAATGCCCATCGTAAGCATGCTATAATGGGCATTGTAAGAAAGGTCTGTTTATAGGATGGATTTGATCTCTTCCAGAGAGCGGACTGTATGGGTCGGGTTGAATCCATCGGCAGGTAATCCTTCAGGATTCAACCATATCTGGTCGATCTTGGATTGGTAAGCCCCAATGATATCAGCTTCCCAGCTATCCCCGATCATTAAGCTCTCGGACCGGCGTGAGTTCGTGTTCTTTAAGGCGAAGTCGAAAATACCTTTATGGGGTTTTTGTATATTAGCGTCCTCGGACAGGATCATCCGTTCGAAATAAGGAGCCAAGCCTGCGTTGCTAAGTTTCTTGAATTGTACCTCACGGAATCCATTGGATAAAATAAATAACCGATAGGAAGGGCGAAGATATTCCAATAATTCAATGGCTCCGGGCACTAATCGGGTTTTGGTGGTCGTGCGTTGCAAGAAATCATTATTTACCGATAAGACGGTTTTCTTATCTTCTATTCCTAACGGACGAAGTACATAGAGAAATCGATCCAAGATTAAGGTTTGCCGGTCTATTTCCCCTGAACGATACTTGGCCCATAAGTCTAGATTATGAGGCATATAAATATCAAAGAAAGCCTCGAAGGAGGCATAATACCGATTAAAGTGGTAATCGGTATATAGCTCTTCAAGGCATTCTTTATTGTTATGGTACGTATCCCAAAGGGTATCGTCCAAATCGATAAATATACTTTTATAAATCATTATCCAACTTCGATCACTAAATACTTGCCTAGGCTCCAGAAAGCCTTCTCGTCATTTATTTTCAAGGTCAAGTTTCCGTCTTCATCCTCTACGAACTCATAAGATCCTTCCGGATGATTGGATTTTAGTTTAGCCTTGCTTGCGAACAAAGGAATTTCTTTTACCTCACGGATATCGATAGAGATGAAATAATCCTTGTTGAAACCACTCTGCAATACTTTAGATTTAGAGAACAGGCCACCACCGGATAAGATCTTCTGTTCCTTCAATTCCTTGGAAGTACCGAAACAGTAGTAAGCCGTGTGAAGGGCTTTATCTTGAGCGTTCAATTTCTCGGATTGAGCGGCTGCGGTAGTAGCCAGACTTTCCACATCCTCATTCAAGGAACTTACCATCTCGTCCAATTCTTGGATACGTACGTTCTTCTTTGCCAAATCCTCTTGCAAAGCGACAATCATCGTTGCCTTTTGATCCAGCTCGGAGGAAAGACGATCGATCGTCTTTCGTAATGCGGAAGATTGAATACCGCTTTTCTTCAATTTCTCCTCCAACTGGCTGATTTGCTCCTTGTTCTTCTTCAAGGTCTCGCTGATCAATTGCATGTTCTGCTTGATTTGATCTCTGCGTGACTGATTTAGCTCACCGCCGGTTTGTTGTTGGATTGTCAAATAATTCTCGGCATCACGTATAGATTGAAAATCAGATTCAATATCATTTAGGGTGGAGAGCATATCATTAAGCTCATCCGTGTTCTTCGTATTCTCGATACGTAGAGAATCGTTCTCAGCCTTTAGTTTCTTGTAATCCGCTGAATTTTGGCCGCAAGAGGCCAGCATGGCTGTGCAGACACATACTAATAATACTTTCTTCATGTTCTTTTTGCTTGTTAAGTTAAACATCTTTTTCTGTCTCTTTGTCCTTTTTATCTTTTAAGCCTGCTAATACAATAACAATCTCACCCCTTGGTTCGTTCACGGTAAAATGCTGAATTACTTCTTCTAAGGAGCCTCGTACGGTTTCCTCGTGTAATTTGGATATTTCCCGGGATACTGATACTTGGCGGTCCGTACCGAAAAACTCGGCGAATTGTGTCAAGGTCTTGAGCAGACGGAAAGGTGATTCATAAAAAATAATAGTCCGGTATTCCAAAGCCAATTCTTTTAGCCGGGTCTGCCTTCCTTTCTTTTGAGGGAGAAACCCCTCGAAACAGAACTTCTCATTGGGTAATCCGGACGCTACCAAGGCGGGCACGAAAGCTGTAGCTCCGGGCAGGCACTCTACGTCTACCCCTTGGCGAACACATTCCCTCACCAACATGAATCCCGGATCGGAGATGGCCGGCGTACCGGCATCGGAAACAAGGGCGATATTCTCGCCTCCCTTGATACGGGCCGCGATTTGCTCCACCGTCTTATGTTCATTGAACTTGTGGTGGGACTGCATCTTGTTTTGTATCTCGAAATGTTTCAGCAAGATGCCGGTCGTACGGGTATCCTCCGCTAAAATAAGATCAGCTTCTTTTAGCACACGGATCGCCCGGAATGTCATATCTTCCAAGTTACCAACAGGGGTTGGGACTACAGTCAATTTTGCCATATCGTATATTTATGAGAAGCGTTTTTCCAATAGCTTGATGAAATCGGCTACGGAAGCGTCTTCTATATTCCAGTTCAACACCTTGTTCAGATAAGTGACCGATTCCTCGTACGAGCTAAGATCGTTCAGGTCTGAGATCGCCTTATTCATTTTCTCCTCATTTCCTCCGAATAATTCCCTTCTGAAGCGGAAACGATCATTTAAACTGAATGCCTTACGGAAATCAGAAAGATTCTTTTTCTCCAATATATCATTCAGTGAAATACTGGATTTATCCGCTAATATAGTTTTATGTGGAATCTCTATCTCTTTCAAGGGGATTGTCTCTTGTACGATCTTTTCTTCTGGGATCACTTTTTCGACAATTGGTTCTACTACGATAGGTTCCTCAACGACCGGTTCTTGTACCTGTACGACCTCGATCGTAGGGGATACTTCCGGAGCCGGTTGCACCTCCGGCATCTGTAAAGGTTTACTTACGGGAATAGAATCGATAAGTCGTTGATGTTCCTCCATTTGTTTACGCAAAGCCTCTAACTGAAACTCCTCCAGCGTATGAAGCTCCTTCAATACCTTGTGGGTCAACTGGAAGGTCTGGTTGAAGAAAGAGGCGGGATAAATTTCCGCGTCCCTCATTCCGGCTACCAACTTCTCCAGCTCCCTGATATCGATCAATAGATAATCTATTTTTTCCTTGTTTGCCATTTCTATATGTTTTTCAGATGCTATAAATCATCCGGACATACGTATGTTTTGCAACAAAAATAAGTATTTCTTGTCAATGTTGCCAGTTTCGATCTTAAAATATTGTAAATCATTCGACGAACTCGTCCGGTAAATTCACCAGATATAGGTGATGGGTCGCCCGGGTAAAAGCCGTGTAGAGCCACCGATAGAAATCCTCACCAAGCATTTCCTCCGTGATGTAACCGATATCGAGAAAGACGTTCATCCATTGGCCGCCTTGGGCTTTATGGCAGGTTACCGCATAAGCGTATTTTACTTGGACGACGTTGTAATGAGGATCTACCTTCATCTTTTTCATTTTTCCCGCCTTGGTAGGAATGTCCTCGTAATCTTCCAATATGGTGTAAAAGAGCTTGTCGTTTAGCTCCTTAGGGAGGGCGGGGGAGTCGGTCTGTAAAGTATCCAATAGGATTTTCAAATCGATTTCCAGATCATAATCTTGAAAACGAGCCGTGATGTCGGCAAAGCGGAAGCCATACATCTCCGTGACACGGCGTACCCGCATGACTTGAATGATCTCTCCGTTCGCTATAAAGTCCATCTCCTTGCAATTCGCTGTCCAATAATAATTGTTCTTCGCTACCATTAAACGATCGCCGGACGATAGCTCTTCTTCCCTGTATAGGATACGGTTACGTATGCCGTTATTATAAATCGTGGCTCGTTTATTCGAGCGGGAGATAATCATTGTCTCTTCCATACCGTCGCGGCTATAGGCGGAAGATATTTCCTCAATTAGCTCATCTCCATTGACTTTCGTGAAATCGGAGAAGCCTTTTAATTGTAATTTCGGAAAGATCTCGACCGTGTGGTTTCGTAGTGCGTCTCGTAGCCGGGTCGCGTTGAACAGGATTCCCGAGTCTTCGCTTTGGCGTACGACTTGAGTTAACGCTATCTCCCAAACCTGTAGGTTGTAACCCCGTAATATCTCGGGATTCAAGGCGGGACTCTCCGTTTGCATCACCGGAGGAAGCTGTGCGACATCTCCCATTAGGATAAGACGGCAGTTTTCCCCGGAATAGACATACTGGATTAAATCGTCCAACAGACGTCCGGAACCAAAAACAAATGAATCCAATCCCTCGTTGGCGATCATAGAAGCCTCGTCGACGATAAAAAGTGTATCTTTATGTAAATTATCTGCCGGCATGAAGCCCGTCGGCTCATTGGAAAACGCCCGTTGGCGATATATTTTTTTATGAATTGTATACGCTTTTTGGCCAGCGTAGCCCGAGAAAACTTTGGCTGCTCGTCCGGTTGGAGCCAACAAAAACGTTTTTTGCTTTAGTTCGTTAAGCGTTTTCACCAAAGCCCCGACCAGAGAGGTTTTTCCGGTTCCTGCGTAGCCTTTCATCAGTAGAAGGCTGTCCGGTTCCTCAGACAAGAGAAATTCGGTAAGCGTATGAAGCGCTAAAAACTGATCATCCGTCGGTTTATAGGGGAAATTTCGTTCGATTTGCTGGCTTATGTAACTATTTATCATTTTGATCGCAATAATTTTCGCGATAAAGGTAGTGTATTAAATATTCTTTTTTAAATTTGCCGAACGAAATAAATTCAAAAAACAATACAAACCATGAAAGTTACATTAAAGATTTTATTAGCTGCCGCAGTTGTACTGCTAGTTTACATGTGCTACAAGAGCGTCACTGGTCCGATTGAGTATGATGATCAGAAGACTATTCGTGACAATGCGATCATCGCCCGTTTGATTGAAATCCGTAAGGCTCAGATCGAATACAAGAACATGTATAAGACTCATGCCGGAAGTTTCGACGATTTGGAGAAATTCTTGAATACGGATAAGTTGCCGTTCTTGATCAAGGAAGGTGTATTGACGGATGAGCAGTTGGAGAAAGGTATGACAGAAGCAGAGGCTGTTAAGAAAGGTTTAATCAGACGTGATACCATGTGGGTATTGGCGAAAGATACTTTGCTAGGTAAGAACTATGATGTAGCGGCTATGCGTTATGTTCCGGCCGTTCCGGGTGAAAAGATTACTTTCAAGATGGATACGGCTACGTTGAAATCTGGTTCTGGTTATGAGATCAAAGTATTCGCTTGTGAGGTTCCTTACAAAGAATATTTGCGTGACATGGATGCTCAGTTGACTTATAACTTGATCGACAAGGCAGAGAAACAAGGTAAGTTCCCGGGATTGCGCGTAGGTTCTTTGGAAGAAATTAATAACAACGCAGGTAACTGGGAATAATCAGCGGCTCATATGACTATCAGCATTCCTGATACGTTAACTACTGATAATTCGGAAAAGTATATAGTGTCCATCCGGCTTCGGTCGGGTGGACTTTCTTTTTCCGGGTATGATCCCTCGGCTGGAGGAAGTTTCTTTTATCGGGAAACGGAATTCGATCGGGCGGTCTCTTTCATTTCTTCCCTTAAGGAGTTTTTCTTCGCTCATGAGTTTCTTACGTGGACTTATAAACGGATTAACGTGATCTGTGTATCTCCGGAATATAGCTTGGTCCCTGATAATTATTGGGGGGACGGTAAGGAAGGGCGTTTATTGGATTTCAGCTTTTCTACACTGGAATTGCATTGCTTAACCGATACTTTAAAGGAACAACAGGCTAAGTTGGTGTTTGGTGTGGACGAGGAGGTTTACGAATTTTGCTCCCGTTCTCTTTTGCATCCTTTTTTCTCCCACTACATGACTTCTCTGCTAACGCTATGGACAAAAGAAAGTAGTGCTAGCTTACCCCGGCAAATGTATGTCGTGATAGAACGAAAGCGGATGGATGTGGCGTGCTATGCTCAAGGGAAACTCTTATTTGTGAACTCTTACCCGATCGACCAATCGGACGATATAGTATACTATATATTATATGTATGGAAACAGGCGGGATTGGACCAAGAAAAGGACCAGTTGCTTTTAGCGGGGGAATCTTCCTCGCGAATGCGGGTTCTGGAGCGATTGCGAGCCTATTTACGCCATGTTAAGCCGGTGGAGATCCCTTCGGAAGCCTATTTGCTGGGAACGGATGTAACGAAAGCCCCTATGGATTTAATATCTTTATTAATATGCGAATAATAAGCGGTATATACGGTCGTCGGCGTTTTGACGTGCCCTCTTCGTTTAGCGCACGTCCTACGACGGATTTTGCGAAAGAGAATATTTTTAACGTAGTAAATAATTTGGTGGATCTGGAAGGTATGGATGCGTTGGATCTTTTTGCCGGAACCGGAAGTATCTCTTTTGAGTTGATCTCACGAGGATGCCGGAATGTAACCGCCATAGAGAAAAATAACGCTCATGCCTCTTTTATAGCCAAGGTAGCGAAAGAGCTGAAGACGGATGCGTTGGCTCTGATTCGTGGGGATGTTTTCCGTTATTTGAATTCAGCCCCTAAGCAAAGTTTCGATTTCATCTTTGCCGATCCCCCATATGCCTTGCCGGAGTTGCCGGAAATACCCGCCTTGGTTTTCGAGCGTGATTTACTAAAGAATGGAGGGATATTCATCATGGAACATCCTAAGACCAATGACTTCTCATCTTTGCCTTATTTTTATCAGCACCGGGTGTATGGCTCCGTGAACTTTAGCATCTTCCTTAAAGAAGGGGAGAAAACAGACGCATAAATGATTCCGCCATGCGTTGCTTGAGGGGGCGCTTTAACCAGCGGGAAGGGATCAAACGCTCACAGTGATGCATGTCGTGTGTAAAGATGCGTTTCATTTGCAGGGCGAATTCCTTTTGATATACGAAAGCGTTAATCTCGAAGTTATGCTCAAAGCTACGGAAGTCCATATTGGCGGACCCGATGCTTGTCAATGCGTCGTCGGACACGACTAGCTTGGAATGCAAGAAGCCCGGTTTGTAGAGGTATACTTTTACGCCGGCCTTTACCATCTCGTCAATAAAGGAATGACTGGCCATATTCGCTGAACGTGTATCGGAACGCTTAGGCAGCATCAAACGAACATCCACTCCCCCTAAGGCGGCGGTTTGCAACGCTTGGTTTAATCCTTCGGTAGGCAGGAAATAAGGGGTTTGTATAAAGATATACTTCTTGGCGTTGGCGATCATGAAAATGGTCGCTTGCAACAAAGTTCTCCATTGACCTACCGGACCGCTAGTGGCGATTTGCATAATATTATCGCTATAGATTTGGGCAGCCGGATAGTAAATCCGATCGTTCAAGAGTTTTTTACTAACCACGTACCAATCGATGAGGAATACGGATTGAAGCCCGTGTACTCCTTTCCCTACGAATTTGAAATGCGTATCCCTCCATGTGCCCCAAGAGGTTCCCTTATCGTATCGGTCGGCTATATTCATGCCTCCCATAAACCCGACTTTACCGTCTATCACGATAATCTTGCGGTGGTTCCGGTAATTCACCTTACTGGTGAAAACGGGGAACGCTACCCTCAAGAACGCATATACCTCGATACCCGCTTCCTTCATTTCCTTAAAGAAGCCGTCTTTTACATTCCAGCAACCCACATCATCATAAAGTACACGTACCTTCACGCCTTCTTTTACTTTCTTGATAAGGAGTTGTTGCACCTGTTTTCCTATCTCGTCATCACAGAATATATAATATTGTATATGGATATGGTGAGTCGCTTTCTGGATCTCTTCCAGCAAGTCTTTGAACTTATCGGTACCATTCGTATAAATCGTGATTTGTGTTCCGTATAGGAGGGAGGATTGGTTGGTGTTAGTCAACAAGGTCGATAAAGGTTTATAGGGGTCCGGAACTACGCAGGCGTCTTGAGGTAATTTACCCTCTTGCGGCCTTTTCATGATGCGTTTATAGGTACGCCTCGATATGATCCGTTGTTTCCGGTTATCTTGTCCAAAGAAGAAATAGAAAAGCAGTCCGATACCGGGTGCTAATAATAAGACGATTACCCAAGGAATTGTCTTTAACGGATTCCTATTCTCTGTAATGATAACTAATACCAGTCCTAATATAGTGACGCTATACAATATGATAAATATCGTACCAACGATTAACTGTATATGAATGGCTGCTAACATGAAACTCTCTCTTTGCTATAATCTGCTATAATTTGCTAAGATAAGAATGCTTTCCGAGAATAGCAAATTTCCGTATTTTTTTTGGGCTGTATAGAAGGGCCAAAAAGTAAGCTAACTTAAATGGCAAAGTAAGCTAACTTAAATGGCAAAGTAAGCTAACTTAAATGCCCAAGTAAGTTAACTTACTTTGCCAACGAAGCTAGCTGACTTTGGAAGCGGGGTTATGTACATTTTAAAATAATGAGGTTGTTCTCTAAATATAAAGTGTCATTTGTTGATTTTGGCGCAGGCTATTATGAGAAGTATCTATGATAACAATAAAAATATTTAGATTGAAAACGACTGTAAAAAACGATCGTTTCAATTATTCGTTTGCAAAGGTAGGCATTTCTCCGAGACTGGCAACCTTTTCCGATTAAATTTTGTCCTGCTATATATCTTTTTCTCAACAGGATATATTAATCAAAGTGTCACGAATATGACAAAAGAGCATCATCTTTTTGCTTTCTAAAAAAATGCAAGATCTAAACGATCGTTTTCACTAGTCGTTTTTTATGTGGAAGGGTAAGAATAAGAAAAACAGTAAACCAATGATAACTTGGAATCAAACTCTAGAGATATGAATAGAAAGTCTTCTATACGAGCCATTTTACTCCGTAAGGAATGCCTTTTATTCTTTTTGCTACTATTGCCTATGTTTACAAAGGCGCAATATAATAAGGTATATGCGGATATCACTGCGAATATGCTGGTCGATATGGGTTTTGAGAATGTTATCTGGTCGGAAGACGAGAAGGAGAGAGTATATGTCTTGGAGAATACCCCTTGGCGTTTGCAGGGTGTGGGACTGGCCCATGCCATAGACCGCATCCAGAAAACAGGCTTGCCGGAGAAGGGCAAATCCTGCCGTATCGTCGTATTGGATAATAATATACCGCAGATCTCATTGATCTATACGGCAAATCCGGACAGCTTGAAGGCGGCTCCCGGCTCCTATGCGGCCCGTTCCGCCTGGGATGCTACTTACGATCTGGGCGATAGCTGGGATAAGGTGAAAAAAGAGTACCGTATGAATAGCTCCTTATTTAAAGTAGACGTGGTGGTTTATCCAGAGTTGTATCTGAAGAACCTCATTATCACGCAAATATACCAAGTATTATTCAACCTCTCGCCTGCGATCGAGGTCTCTTTCTGGAATGGGATGAAGCTGACGGCGCAGATGGTATTTCCTATATATAATGATGGATATGGTCCTTGGGCGGGTAAGATTCACCCGGGCATGGTTACCCTTTCCCAATCTTTTCGTTTACCTTATCGTACGTTCGCCAGAGCCAGTATCGGTTTGTTCAATGCGGATCGTTATGGCGTGGATTTAGCGGTAACCCATCATTTGAAGGATGAACGTTTTTCTTTGGAAGGACGTATTGGTTGTACGGGTACGGGATCTTGGCAGAAGTTTGAATATCATTATGGAACTCACCAACGGGTGACATGGTCGCTGGGAGGTAGTTTCTACTGGCCAAAATACAATACGCAAGTCTCCTTGAAAGCCGAGCAATACTTACTGGGTGAGATCGGAGGACGGATTGACTTGATCCGCCATTTTCGCTATTGTTCGATAGGATTTTATGCGATGAAGGCGCAAGGTGCTTTGAAAAACGGCGGTTTCCGGTTTCAAGTGGCTCTTCCTCCTTATAAATATAAACGTAAGAATGTGCGGGTGCTTCCTTCTGACAACTGGGGTATGTCTTACAACGCCGGTAATGAACGCTATTATTATAAGGGGTATAAAGCCTCGCCGAATGATAACATCATGCAACAGAATCAATTCAACCCGTACTTTATAAAGTCGGAATTACTCAATTTTTAAATAGTTTTATTATGAGAACAATTACAAAGTTACAGACCTTATTGGTCTTGTTCCTTACGACAGCCATGGTATGTTTCATGGGCTGTAAGGATGACGATGATGATGTGCCTACTCCGGATGGTGGTGGCACTGTTGCCACCTATGCGATTAGTGGTACGGTCATGGATGCCAGTAACAACCCGATGGCTGGCGTTAGCGTAGCTCTTTCTGGAGCTCAATCTCTTAGTGCTACGACGGGTTCTGATGGAACGTACTCTTTCGACTTGAAAAGCACACCAGGCTCTTACAAAATCGCCTTTAAGTCGGAAGGCTATGCAGACAGAAGCTATGATGTGGATGTGAAGAAGATCGAATCGGGTGTTGGACAGTATGTAGTAAACGCCGTCATGGTAAAGGGCACGACTCCCGATACTCCGAAAGAGTATAAGAAGGCGAAGTACAATCTTTCCGTATCGATCGAGGATGTTGTGGGAAAAGCTATCTCTACTTCCAGCCTTTCTGTTGTCGTAAAATACGGGGATAAAGAGATCGCTAAAGAGAATAAACCTAATTTTAAGGTCTCTGATGTGACTCCCGGTATCTACGACGTAGTAGCTACAGCTTCCGGATATACTAAAGCCGTGGCTAAGGTTGTCGTTTCAGCCGTTCCGGATCAAGAAAAGAAAGAGGGCGAAGGTGATACATTCGACGTTGAGTATCCAGCTATTATCGTGATGAATGTCGCTCCTTCTATTCCAGTAGACCCGGATGATCCTTCTAAGCCGACAGATCCTTCTGACCCGTCTGATCCTTCCAAGCCAACAGACCCGTCTGATCCTTCCGATCCTTCCAAACCGACAGATCCGTTAAAAGCGACTTATATCGTATCTGGTATAATAACAGACCTATCTACGGGCGCAGACATCAAAACTGCGGAAGTCATATTGATGTTAGGAAGTGAAGAGTTATTTATTTCTAAGAATGAGAGTGAGTTCTCTTTCAATATCGCATCATCAAAGGTTACGGAGGATGCTCAATTTATCTTGAGTGTTAAAGCCGCAGGTTATACGAGCTACTCTCGTACGATCATCTTTAAGGTCGGTCAGAGTATGAACTATGTATTTCCTATCACATTGAACCCTATAGGTACAGGTGGAAATACGGAGATTGATTTTTCTAAATATGGTGTTCAGGTTCCGGAAAAAGAAGCGGAAAAAGTAGCGGATGAGATTAAGAATGCGATTAACGCAGGCGGAACCGAAGAGGTTAAGGTGTCTGGTGTCACTTATGTGGATGAGAATAATGTTGAACAAAAAGTAGACGTTGTCATTCCTGCTAATGTCTTAGATAACTATAAAGGTGCGGATAATGAGGTTCAAGCTCCAGTTATTAAGGTCTTGAATCAAAGTGATGCTGAGAAATTGACAGAATCGATAGGAGTGATTGAAAGTACGACCGCTGATGGTATAAAAGAGAAAGATGAGGTAAGTTTGGTCGCGGAAAGTGGTAAGCCTGTCGTTATCGTTATGCCGGCAAGTAGTAATCAAACATTGGTGATCGAACGTGATATGTCTGCGGAAGCTCTGCAATCCAATAATGTGACTTCTGATGCTGGTGCGGTAGCCAGTGTAAGCCGTGTATATAAAGGCGAGCCTAGCGGTACGGTATTCTCTCCGGCTTTGAAGATCTCGTTCGACGCTCCGAAGGATTTGGTTTCTTCTACACAGCCTATGGCATTGTTATATGCGACCACAGGCATAGATAATAAGGAGATCATGAAGATTGATCCTACGGCGGACCCTGTTTATATCAATGGTACTGGTGCGGAAATGTCTGTCGCTCACTTCTCTAAGTTTGCCGCAGGTTTTGAGTTGGCATTAGCGGAAACTGAAGATATCAGTACTGATACTACAATCGTAGAAAAGGTTGTTGATTACTGTTCTGATGGTAAGGCAGGAAACATTCCTGTAGTTGTTACAACTACAAATGCTTATGTTGGAGAAAACTTGCAGGATCTAGTCGGAAAATCTAACGTAGATGGTCAAGTCGCTAAGAATGCGGTTTATAACCGAATCTCTAATCGTTTGCAAGCTGATGGTTATCAGATAGGTATCCAAACATCATTGACAACATCCGTTCCTACGGAAGCTGATCGTACGGTCGCTTCTATGAGCTTGAAGAAGACATATACTACAAATACGTATGTATTTAAGTTTATGACAAAGGGTAAGAAGGTGGAAGAGATTCAGGTTGTAGCTAAAAAACTTATCAAGATAGAAGGTACTCCTGTTTACAAGCAATCCCATGGTCACGGACATGGTGATGGCAATAACGCCGGTGGCGGTATCATCATCCCGGATTAATGCTTGATATTTGAAGCTTAAATAATGTTGAGCCGGAAGTTTATAAGTAAACAAAGAAAAATGAAGAAATTACTCTTATTGATCATATTCTTAAGTTGCTGGACCTTACTTCCGGCTCAATTATCTTATGGCACGACAGGGTTATTGCATGCCCCGTCCGCCGATATGCAAAAGGACAAGACCGTGATGCTTGGCGGAAACTTCTTGCATCAAGAGCTTACGCCTCCCAAGTTTAATTTTAATACGTGGAATTATTATTTGAACGTGACGATCTTCCCGTTTCTGGAAGTAGCGTATACTTGTACGCTGTTTACGGCCGAGAGCCTTGGATTGGATAAGCATGGCTATTCCGGATTCACGAACCAAGATCGTTATTTCTCCGCCCGCTTACGTGTGTTGAAAGAAAGCAAATACATCCCCGCTGTCGTGCTGGGGACTTCGGACCCTTTTACGTCATCCGGGCATAAATTCGCTTCGGCTACGGGAAACGGCTATTTCTGCCGTTATTATCTGGCCGCTACCAAACATTTTCAGCTGGGAAGGGAAACCTTAGGCGTTCATTTATCCTATCTGTATAACCGCCGTGAGGATTATCCCTTGAACGGTGTGGCGGGAGGTATCACCTACAATCCTTCATTCGCCCCGCATTTGAACGTCATAGCCGAATACGATTCGAAAGACTTCGCTATGGGAGCCACTTACCTACTATTCAATCATATACATTTTCAATTTGAATTGCAGCGAATGAAATATTTCTCCGGTGGACTGTGCTATAAGATTTATTTAAAATAAAAAGAGGTTCAGCTTTTGTCCGTTTTTAATCCGCTTGGAGGCGAACGGTTAGGCTGAACCTTTTTATATCTTGTTACGCTGTCGCGCTAGCCATATCTACGGCTTTATTCCCCGATGAAATTCTTGCGTATCAACTCGGCGGACTTGTACTCCTCTTCCAGATACGTCTCAATATGCCGTTTCTTCTTATCCTCTAATATCTCGTTAATAGCGATTAAGATACCCGTTTCTTCCACCTCTCCAAACTCATGGTTGATCGCTGTGCCGAATACACGCATCTTAGGCGACAAGCTCATGTAAGCATTTACCAAAGGAGGCACGTTGATGCCAAATTTACGAACCTCTTGGTTCAATACCTTGTAGTTATCCTTGAAATTATCGTGAGGGAAAAGAGATCTCATCTTCTCTACATCCATATTAGTCTCCAAAGGATATACCGGAGTGATCAGTTGGTCTGCGTCCGGGAAATGCAATCCGAGGAAGTATAAGATCATATTACGGGCCTCTTGGTTGTACGTATTGTACATAGTCACCTTCCCGAAATAATACCGCAAGCTCGGATCAACCACGGATAAAGCCCCCAATCCATCCCACAGGTTATCCAACACGAACAAGCCTTTCGCCCCGGAACGGGTGGATTGATACTCCAGAGCCACGAACGAGCGTCCCAACTCTACCGTATAAGGAAGGATCTCTTTGATAAATTTCTCTGAGAAATTAAACAAGTGCGAGGTCGCCAGGATCGGTTTACCATTCTCGTCGAACTTAACGTCTGAACCGCAAAGGAAACGGTATCCCCCCAAGATCTGCTCATCTTCCGGGCTCCAGACAATCAGCTGGCGGTAAGCGTCTTCCATCGTGTCATACTCATCGATATCCACCGGAAATCCCGTGCCACCCCCGTAATAACGGAAAGCGACCTCCCGCAGACGCCCTATCTCTTGCATGACATTGGGTGAGTCGTGCGCCGTGACGATATAAATCTCATTCTTCGATTTATTGGTACTTCTCAACCTCTTCTCTTTGGTCAATTCAGCCTTCAGTAGTGCCCTGTCTATGGGATTGATAATGTCTTGCATATGTTTCGTCTGTTAATCCTTGAGTTTGTAAACCTTGTTTTTTATCCACTCAGCCCATTCGGCGGGTTTCTTGCTATTGTCGAATGTCTGCCAAGGGATAGGCTTCCCGAAATAAATCCGGAAGGTCTTATGTTTGCTCCGGAACATCTCGTCCGGTAAATAAATCATCTCATAATTCATCTTTATACCCAACGCCTTGCGTATCCGGGCGAGGTTATAGAAGAAATTGGAATTCTTCCCGTCGAAATAGACCGGTACGATATCCCGCTTGTATTGCACCGCCTTCTGGATGAACGATTTCTTCCACTCCAAGTCTTGTATCTTGCCACCAATCTTGCGAGAGCATAATCCGGCGGGGAAAGTGATGATCTGGTCGTCCGAGGCAAAAGCCTCCTCCAGCATCCGTGCGTTGTCCTTTCCTTGGGTGCCGTGTTTGTTGATCGGTACAAAGATGGATTTTAGATTGGAGAGATAAAGTAATAAATCATTGACCGGATACTTGATGCGCCCTTCGAACCGGGAACCGATAACGGCGGAGAGACAGATACCGTCTAATCCTCCGAGCGGATGGTTGGAGGCGAAGATATAGCGCCCTTCGGTCGGGATGTTTTCCTCATGTACCAGATTGAGGGTAAGGTCAAAATAGCCGATAAGCTCACGCATGAAATCTACCCCTTCCTTATCGTGGTAACGGGTTAATATATCATTCAGTTCCTCTTGATGAACCGTGCGAATCAAGTAGTCCACGATAAATCCCGGAATCTTGCGTGACGCCTTGGGCGCCTTTTGTGCCAATACTTGCTTAATATCTATCTTTGTCACACCTTGTTTTGTCATCTATATAAGCTTGTCAAGGGGCAAAGATAAAGTTAATAATTAAAACGAGAGAGGTTTGAGTGAAGTTTTTGCTTTTTCGCCAGCTATCTTAGCCTTTTCCCCTTGATCTTTTAGCCGCTACCATTAGGGAGGTTAGTCCCCGGGAGCTTGACTATCGGTTATCTAACGGCTGTTGGACGATCATGCACCATCTGTTAGAAGATCATCTACCAACTGTTGCATGATCGTCCAACAGCCGTTAGAAGATGAAGGTGAAAGGAAGAATTGGTTAACGGATACCGATGAAAAGCGTAAGAGATAAGGACGAAAAGACGAAGGGTTAACGACCTGTTGATAACTTTTTCCTACTTTTCTTATATAAATGTTGGCGGGTAATTTTGGAAATGTGTACTTTTACCCACCGATAAGGCATGTGCGTGCGTATCAAAGGAGTACGGCGCTTGATTTTAAGAGGAAGTTTAACGTAAGAACGACGAATGGAAGAAAAAGATAGTTGCTATCATGTACCGGTAATGCTGCGGGAAAGTCTGGAGGGATTGGATATCCGTCCCGACGGGATTTACGTGGATGTTACGTTTGGCGGTGGAGGACATTCCCGCGAGATATTGAAACGGTTGGGTAGCGAGGGCGAACTTTACGGCTTTGACCAAGATGCGGACGCCGAGCATAATGTCCCGGCAGACCCACGATTCACTTTCGTGCGCAGTAATTTCCGTTATTTGTATAATTTTATGCGTTACTACGGAGAAAGTGGGGAGGTGGACGGCCTGTTGGCGGATTTAGGTGTCTCTTCCCATCATTTCGACGATAAGGATCGCGGTTTCTCTTTCCGTTTCGACGGGACGTTGGATATGCGGATGAATACGCGTGCGGGGCAGACCGCCGCCGATATCGTGAATAATTATACGGCGGAGGCGTTGGCCGATGTGTTTTATCTATATGGCGAGCTGAAGGTGTCTCGGAAATTAGCCTCTGTGCTGGTGAAAGCTCGTGAGACAAAGAAGATAGAGACGATCGGAGACTTCTTGGAGGTGATCAAGCCGTTTACGGGAAAGGACAAAGAGAAGAAATTCTTGGCGCAAGTCTTTCAGGCGCTTCGTATCGAGGTGAACGATGAGATGAGGGCGCTGAAAGAGATGCTGCGGAGTACCTTGCGGGTGTTGAGACCGGGAGGACGATTGGTGGTTATCACGTATCACTCCTTGGAAGACCGTCTGGTAAAGAACTTTTTGAAGACCGGAAACTTCGAGGGGAAATGCGAGCAGGATTTCTTCGGGAACGTACGATCGCCTTTCCGCTTGGTCAATAATAAGGTAATCGTCCCGACCGACGAGGAGGTGGAGCGGAATCCCCGTTCCCGGAGTGCCAAGTTGAGAATCGCTGAGAAGGTATAAGGAGAAATAGATATGGAAGAAAACGGACAACATAAGAAAACGAGGAAGAAGGAGAAGCGTCTTTCGTTCTGGTATATACTCGGTGGCGGCGTGCTAAAAGAGGATTTTATCTTGAGGCATACGCGCATGATCGTGTTACTTGTCGTGTTGGCGTTTTTCTTTATCGGTAACCGGTATACTTGTATGCAAAAGCTGCGTGAGATCGACCGGTTGCAACAGCAATTGAGGGATGTGCGTTTCGAGGCGTTGTCGATCTCATCCGAGTTGACCGGCAATAGCCGCCAATCGCAAATCGAGTTGCTGATCGAGGAGCAAGGTATTGATCTGGAGGGTGCGAAAACCCCTCCTTATGAGTTATATAAGTGAGATAAGGTGTAAATAGGTATGTCTGAAGAAAACGAACCGAAAGAAATAGAGCCTAAAGGTAGCCGGATTTTATTCTGTTACTTCGTGGTCGTGCTGTTGCTGGGGCTTGTGGCCGTAGGAATCCTGTTCCGTGCCTTTGATACGGCCTTCGTGGAGAGGGATAAATGGATGAAGGTGGCCGAGAGCCAGAAACGACCGAACCGTTTGGTGTTGCCCGGACGTGGCAATATCTATTCGTCGGACGGTAAGTTGATGGCTACCAGCGTGCCTCGTTATTATATGTATATCGACTTTAAGGCGGATGCGTATACTCCGGCTAAGGGTGCCAAGTATAATTGGCTGGATACGTTCAAGACGTCCAAGAAGGATGGGGTGGACTCGTTGGCGTTTTATCTTTCCCGTAAATTGAAGGATCGTACGCCGGCGGGCTATAAGGCTTATCTGCTGAAAGGGCTGAGCGGTAAAAGCCGCCAGTTCCCGATTTACGCGGGGAAGGTCTCGTATTCGGATTTGAAGGAGATCCGTAAGTTCCCGTTCCTTCGTCTGGGACGTTATAAGAGCGGTTTTTATACGAAGGAGATGGTGCAGCGCCAGAAACCTTTCGGGACCTTGGCGTCTCGTACGATCGGTGATATCTACGGAGAGATCGAGGAGGGTGGAACTACAAAGGGGAAGAATGGATTGGAGTTGCAATACGATTCGCTCCTGCGGGGGCAGGCCGGGTTGAGTTCCGTTCGCCGTGTCGGTGGAGGCTGGACGAACGTGATCGAGGTGGATCCGGTGGATGGCATGGATATTCGCACCACGATCGATATCAATATACAGGATATAACCGAGAAATCGCTGGTCGATAAATTGAAGGCGATCGATGCCGAGTCTGGTACGGCTGTCGTGATGGAGGTCGAGACCGGAGAGATCAAGGCGATCACGAATATGGGGCGTATCCGTGAGGGCGTATATGGCGAGACGAAGAATCATGCCGTGGCGGACGAGATCGAGCCGGGCTCTACTTTCAAGGTGGCCTCTATCATGGTGGCCTTGGAGGATGGTTTATGCAATCCGGGAGATACGGTCGATGTAGGCAATGGTATATATATGTATAAGGGTGCCCGCATGACGGACCATAATATGAATAAAGGCGGATACGGTCGGATCTCGGTGGAGCAGGCGATTTGGTATTCCTCCAATATCGGTGTGGCCAAGACGATCCTGAAAGGTTATTCGGATAACCCGACGAAGTTTGTGGAGGGACTGTACCGTATCGGTATGAACGCGGATCTTCGTTTGGAGATACCGGGGGCGGGACGTGCCAAGATACGTCGCCCGGATGATACGACCCGTTATTGGTCCAAGACCACTTTGCCTTGGATGTCGTTCGGCTACGAGACGCAGGTACCGCCGATCAATACGCTGGCGTTCTTTAACGCGATCGCGAACAACGGAAAGATGGTTCGCCCGATGTTTACGAAAGAGATCTTACATAACGGCAAGACCGTGCAGAGTTTTTCCACGGAGGTGATCAACTCTTCGATCTGCTCGGATCATACGCTGGCGTTGATAAAAGATATGTTGCTGGGAGTCGTGGAGAAAGGGACCGGTAAGGCGGTTCATTCGGATATTGTCCGGATCGCCGGAAAGACCGGTACGGCGCAGATCGCTACGGGCGGTGTCTACCGTACGAGCGGGCACCAAGTCTCTTTCTGTGGCTATTTCCCGGCCGATCATCCGAAGTATTCTTGTATCGTGGTGATCCGCCGTCCTCGTATCGGTTATCCTTCGGGTGGTACGATGTCGGGAGGCGTGGTGCGTGCGATCGCCGAGAAGATATACGCCAGCCATATGTCGTTCGATGTCCGGGATATGGAACGGGATTCGATGGCCGTGATGGTACCTCGTGTGAAAGGCGGCGACCTGAGGGCGGTAGAGGAAGTATTAGATGAATTGGATATTAAGGCGGATACGGACAGTTTGGAGACAAAGTGGGTCGTAGCCTCCGCCGAGCAAGAAGAGAATAAGGTGAAATTAAGCGATCTGACGATTCGTGAGGGACTGGTACCCCGGGTAGTCGGCATGGGTGCTAAAGATGCGGTTTTCTTGTTGGAGCAAGCCGGTCTGCGTGTCTCTTTGTCGGGTGTCGGACGGGTCGTTTCGCAGAGTATTCAACCCGGACAGCGAGTGTCTAAGGGGCAGACCGTATTATTAACATTGAAATAGGTATGGAACTAAGGGATTTAATCGGTGCGTTGGAAGCTCCTATGTTGATGGGGGCGGATAATGTGGATATCACGAATATTCAATCAGACTCTCGTCGGGTGACGAAAGGGTCTTTGTTTGTCGCTGTGAGAGGTACGGCCGTGGATGGCCATGCCTATATGGACAGCGCCATAGAGAAAGGGGCTGTCGCTATCGTATGCGAGGAGACTCCGTCCTATTTGGAGGGGAGATGCTCGTTTATCGTGGTGAAGGATTCGGCGGAGGCACTAGGTCTTTTGGTTTCCCGCTGGTATGGCGATCCTTCCCGGAAATTGATGCTGGTGGGCGTGACGGGTACGAACGGGAAGACTACGATCGCTACCTTATTATATGAGATGTTCCGGAAGATGGGGCATAAGGTGGGATTGCTTTCCACGGTATGTAATTATATAGATGGCGAGGCGGTACCGACGGATCATACGACACCGGACCCGCTTACGCTTCATTCCTTGATGGCCCGGATGGTAGAGGCCGGATGCGAGTATGCTTTTATGGAGGTTAGCTCTCATTCGATCGATCAGCGGCGCATCAGCGGCTTGTCTTTCGACGGGGGGATTTTCACGAACCTGACCCGCGATCATTTGGATTACCATAAGACCGTGGAGAATTACTTGAAAGCGAAGAAGAAATTCTTCGATGACCTGCCTGCCGGGACTTTTGCCTTGACGAATGCCGATGATAAATCCGGCTTGGTGATGTTGCAGAATACGAAGGCGAAGAAGCTGACCTATTCCTTGCGTACCTTGGCCGATTTCAAGGGAAAGATATTGGAATCTCATTTCGAGGGTACAGACTTGATCATTAACGGTCGGGAGGTTATGGTGCATTTCGTGGGACGTTTCAACGCTTATAACTTGCTGGCCGTGTATGGTGCTGCGGTTTCTTTAGGGAAAGATCCCGAGGAGGTGTTGATCGTGCTGAGCACGCTTCGCTCCGTATCCGGTCGCTTCGAGACGATCCAGTCTCCGCTCGGTTATACGGCGATCGTGGATTATGCTCACACACCGGATGCCTTGACGAATGTACTGAATGGCATTCATGAGGTATTGGATGGGAAAGGACGTATCATTACCGTCGTGGGTGCCGGGGGAAACCGGGACAAGGGGAAACGCCCGCTGATGGCGAAAGAGGCTGTCAAGCTGAGCGATCAGGTAATTCTGACTTCCGATAACCCGCGCTTTGAGGAACCGGATGATATTATTAACGATATGGTAGCCGGATTGACGAAAATGGATATGGAACGTACCTTATGTATCACGGACCGTACGCAAGCGATCAAGACCGCTACGATGTTGGCGAAGAAAGGGGATGTGATCCTTGTTGCCGGAAAAGGCCACGAAGACTATCAGGAGATCAAGGGGGTGAAACAGCACTTTGACGACCGTGAGAAGTTACGCGAGATTTTTTCGACACAACAATCATAATATTTAAGACGACATGCTTTATTATCTTTTTAATTATTTGGATCAGTTGGATTTCCCGGGAGCGGGTATGTTTAAGTACGTATCTTTCCGCTCGGGGTTGGCCTTGATCTTGTCCTTGTTTATCTCTACGGCGATCGGCCGGCGTATCATCGATAAGTTGCAAATGTTGCAGATCGGCGAGACGGTGAGAAATCTTGGGCTGGAGGGCCAGATGAGCAAGAAGGGAACGCCGACGATGGGAGGTATTATCATTATTATCGCTATATTGATCCCGACTTTACTGTGTGCCAAGCTGAATAATATCTATGTGATATTGATGTTGGTGACTACGGTCTGGCTGGGTGCCTTGGGATTCGCGGATGATTATATCAAGGTATTCAAGAAGAATAAGGAAGGTATGCACGGACGTTTCAAGATCGTCGGGCAGGTAGGACTGGGCTTGATCGTTGGCTTGGTATTGTTCATGAGCCCGGATGTGGTGATCAAGGAGAATATGGAGGTGCGCCATGATAACGTGATCGAGGAGGTGCGTTATCATACGGTGGAGACCAAATCGACAAAGACGACCATCCCGTTCTTGAAAAACAATAATTTCGATTACGCCAATTTGGTGAACTGGGCGGGCGATTATAAGGAGGAGGCCGCATGGCTGGTGTTCGTGCTGATGGTGATCTTTGTGGTGACAGCCGTGTCGAACGGAGCCAATATGACGGATGGACTGGACGGCTTGGCTGCCGGAACATCGGCGATCATTGGGGTGGCTCTCGGTATTTTGGCCTATATGTCATCCCACTTTGAGTTCGCCTCGTTCTTGAATATCATGTTTATACCCGGTGCGGAGGAGTTGGTGGTTTATGCCGCTGCCTTTATCGGTGCCACGGTCGGTTTCTTATGGTACAACTCATATCCGGCCCAAGTATTTATGGGAGATACGGGGAGCTTGACCTTGGGAGGTATTATCGCTGTTTTCGCGATCATCATCCGTAAGGAGTTGTTGATTCCGATCCTTTGCGGTATTTTCTTGGTGGAGAATATATCGGTCATGTTGCAAGTGGCCTACTTTAAATATACGAAGAAGAAGTATGGGGAAGGTCGCCGTATCTTCAAGATGGCTCCTTTACACCATCATTTCCAGAAGCCGGGAAACGCAGGTATACAGGCGTTGATCCAAAAGCCGTTCAATGTCGTGCCTGAATCGAAGATCGTGGTCCGTTTCTGGTTGATCGGTATTATTTTGGCTGTTATGACGATAGTTACGTTAAAGATGAGATAAAAGATGAGTAAGAGAATGGTTATATTAGGGGCCGGGGAGAGTGGTGCGGGAGCCGCTGTCTTGGCGAAGGCGAAAGGATTCGACGTGTTCGTGTCCGATAAATCGTCTATCAAACCTAAGTATAAGGAGATGCTGGACAACCACGGGATTCGTTGGGAAGAGGGACAGCATACCGAAGCCGACATCTTGAATGCCGACGAAATTGTCAAGAGCCCGGGTATTCCCGACAAGGCTCCTATCATACAGTTATTGAAGAAGCAAGGTACGCCGATCATCTCCGAGATCGAGTTTGCCGGAAGGTATACGGACTCGAAGATGATTTGCATCACGGGTAGCAACGGCAAGACGACAACGACGATGCTTACGTATCATATCTTGAAAGAAGCGGGCGTGGACGTGGGCTTGGCCGGAAATGTCGGAAACAGCTTGGCGCTTCAGGTTGCGGAAGATCCACATGCGGTCTACGTGATCGAGTTGAGCAGTTTCCAACTGGATAATATGTACGACTTTAAAGCGGATATCGCTATTATATTGAATATAACACCGGATCATCTGGACCGTTATAACTATGAGATGCAGAATTATGTAGACGCTAAGTTCCGCATCTTGCAAAATCAGACGAAGGACGACGCCTTCATTTTCTGGAACGATGACCCGATCATAGCCCGTGAGATCGCCAAACGGCATCCTGAGGCTACTCTTTACCCATTCGCCGAGACACATGAGAACGGCATGAAGGGATATACGGAAAATAATCAAGTAGTTATTGAAACGGCAAACGGAACATTTACGATGGAACAAGACCTATTGGCATTGACTGGTACGCATAACCTGTATAACTCTTTGGCTTCGGGGATAGCGTCCAAGATCGTGGACATTCATGATGAGAAAATACGTGCCTCACTCAGTGATTTTACGGGGGTTGAGCACCGTTTGGAAAAGGTGCTTCGCGTGCGTGGTGTTGATTATATTAATGACTCGAAAGCTACGAACGTAAACTCTTGTTGGTATGCTTTGCAGAGTATGACGACTCCGGTCGTTTTGATCTTAGGGGGCACGGATAAAGGGAATGATTACTCGGAGATCGAGGAACTAGTGAGTAAAAAGGTGCATTCATTGATTTTCATGGGTGTGGATAATACGAAACTGCATGCGTTCTTCGACGGGAAAGTGGCGAATATAGAAGACGCCCGCTCGATGGAAGAGGCTGTGGCGAAAGCTTATAAGATGGCTCATAAGGGAGATACGGTATTGCTCTCTCCTTGTTGCGCCAGCTTCGACCTGTTCAAGAGCTATGAGGATCGGGGCGATCAGTTCAAGGCTTGCGTACGTAATTTGTAATAAAGGATAAAATGGATCTGGCGAGTAAACTGTTTAAGGGCGACCGGGTGATATGGATCATCTTCATGTTCCTGTGTCTTATATCGGTGGTGGAGGTGTTCAGTGCGACCAGTACGATCGCTTATAAGAACGCGAATCACTGGGCGCCTATCGTACGGCACGCCACCTTTTTATTGGGAGGTTTCGTCATGGTATTGCTGTTGCATAATATACCGTGTCGCTTCTTTTCTGCGTTTATTATATTATTGCCGGTCTCGATGTTGATGTTGATCGTGACGCCCTTTATCGGCGTGGACGCTAATGATGCGCATCGATGGCTGGAAATCATGGGGATACAGTTCCAGCCTTCGGAGTTTGGGAAGCTGGCTTGTGTCGTGTTTGTCGCTTTCTTGCTCAGCAAACGGGGGAAATTAACGGAGAACCAGATTTTTAAGTATATACTGATTGGGGTAGGACTGACCTGTGTCTTGATTCTGCCGGAGAACTTTTCTACGGCGTTTATGCTATTCGGGGTTTGTTTCCTGATGATGTTTATCGGTCAGTTGCCATTTGGTAAGTTGGCGAAGCTGGCGGGTATCTTGATGTTGGCGTTGGTATTGTTCTTGGCGTTGCTTAAGTTTACGCCGGCCGCTATTACCCAGTATTTGCCGGATCGATTCGTTACTTGGCAGGGGCGTTTGGAGCGTTTCTTCGACGGGCATAAGGATAATTTGGATGAGAGTGGTACGTATAAGATAACCGATGATAATTATCAGGTAACCCATGCGAAGATAGCTATTGCCCGGGGAGGCGTATTTGGGCAGATGCCCGGACATGGCCAACAGCGTGACTTCCTGCCACAGGCGTATTCAGATTTTATCTATGCGATTATCATAGAGGAACTGGGTATCGTTGGGGGAATCTTTGTACTGTTGCTTTATATAATGTTGCTAGTGCGGGTTGGGATGATCGCCCGGAAATGTGATAAATCATTCCCGAAATTCCTAGTGTTGGGATGTGGGTTGCTGGTGGTAGTCCAAGCTTTGGCGAATATGGCGGTAGCTGTGAATTTAGTGCCCGTTACCGGGCAACCGATGCCGTTGGTGAGCCGGGGTGGTACGTCTACGCTTATTTCTTGTATCTATTTCGGGATCATATTGAGCGTAAGTCGTTTTGGAGCCAATATCGGAAATGAGGATGAGGAAGAGGAGGATACGGAGAATCCAGAGAATCCTTCCGACGAGCCATCCGGAGAGACAATAAATCAGGCGGTCGAGGGAGAGAGAGAAGATAATCCGCTATCGGCTGTCGAAACGATAACTGTAGAGTCAAAAGTATGAGAAAGTACCGGATCATAATAAGTGGTGGTGGTACGGGAGGCCATATCTTCCCGGCCATATCTATCGCTAATACTTTCAAGAAACGTTTTCCGGATGCGGAAATCTTATTTGTGGGGGCGGAAGACCGCATGGAAATGGATAAGGTTCCGGCAGCCGGTTATAAAATCGTAGGTTTACCGGTGAGTGGGTTTGATCGTGCCCACTTGATGAACAACGTGAAGGTCATGGTTCGTTTAGCGAAAAGCTTGCGCTTGGCGAGGAAGACGATCCGTGAGTTCAAGCCAGATATAGCGGTCGGCGTGGGCGGTTATGCCAGTGGACCGACTTTATGGATGGCGGCTTCGCAAGGTGTTCCCGCATTGATACAGGAGCAAAACTCGTATGCCGGTGTGACCAATAAGTTGTTGGCGAAGAAAGCGAGCAAGATTTGTGTCGCTTACGAGGGCATGGAGAAGTTCTTTCCGGCGGATAAGATCGTGATTACGGGAAATCCGGTGCGACAGGATTTGGAAGAGGCGCTGAGTAAGAAAGAGGAGGCGTTGGCGTTCTTCGGGCTTTCTCCGGAGAAAAAAACGATCCTTGTGGTAGGTGGTAGCCTTGGCGCACGGACGATTAACCGGAGTATTCAAGGGGATCTGGATAAGTTCTTCGCCTCGGATGTACAGGTTATTTGGCAAACCGGTAGGTATTATTACAGCGACGCTTCCAAGCATTTGAAGGCGTACCGGGGAATGCCGGTTTGGTGCTCAGACTTTATTACCCGTATGGATTATGCTTATTCAGCGGCCGATTTGGTGATATCCCGTGCGGGGGCTAGTTCTATCTCGGAACTTTGCTTATTAGGAAAACCGGTGGTCTTGGTGCCTTCGCCGAATGTGGCGGAAGATCATCAGACCAAGAATGCCTTGGCCTTGGTCCATAAGGATGCCGCCGTTATGATCGCCGATAAAGATGCGGAAAAGGATTTGGTGCCTACTGCCTTGAAGATAGTTCATGACGATGAACGTTTGTGTACGTTGAGCCGTAATATCGAGACCTTGGCGCAACGCCATAGCGCGGACCGTATCGTGGATGAGATTGTTAAGATTATAGATAAGAAATAAGGAATATGGATATAAATAAAGTGACAGCGGTGTATTTCGTAGGTGCCGGGGGCATTGGAATGAGTGCCTTGATCCGTTATTTCCTCGCTAAGGGAAAACGAGTGGGCGGATACGATAAGACCCCTTCCGATTTAACCGAGGAGTTGAAAAAGGAGGGAGCCGATATTCACTATGAGGATAATGTAGCTTTGATCGGGGAGGCGTTCAAGTCGCCCGATGATACGCTGGTGGTTTATACGCCGGCGGTCCCGGAGTCGCATACGGAATTGACCTATTTCCGGGCGCACGGTTTTGAGGTGATGAAGCGGGCACGTGTCTTGGGAGAGATCACGAAAAGCAGCCGGGGTTTATGCGTGGCGGGCACGCACGGCAAGACAACGACCTCTTCTATGCTAGCTCATTTGCTGAAACAATCGCCGGTGGATTGCAATGCTTTCCTCGGAGGAATCCTAAAGAACTACGAGAGTAATTTGATGTTGTCGGATACGAGCGACTTTACCGTGATCGAGGCGGATGAGTTCGATCGTTCTTTCCATTGGCTTACTCCTTATATGGCAGTGATTACTTCTGCGGATCCGGATCATCTGGATATTTACGGTACGGCGGAGGCTTACCGGGAGAGTTTTGAGAAATTTACCTCCTTAATTCGTCCCGATGGTTGTCTACTGATCAAGAAAGGAATCAACGTAACGCCCCGTTTACAGGAGGGTGTCAAGAAATATACCTATTCCGTTACGGAAATAGCGGACTTTTACGCTGAAAATATTCGTATTTGCGACGGAAATATTACCTTTGACTTCGTTGGTCCGGAAATCCGTATTCCTGATGTGGAATTAGGTGTTCCCGTAAAGGTTAATATAGAGAACGGGGTAGCGGCTATGGCGATCGCTTGGTTGAACGGAGTGAAACCTGAGGATTTGAAAAAGGGTATGGCTACATTTGCCGGACCTCGCCGCCGTTTCGATTTCCATTTGAAGACTGATCAAGTGGTATTGATCGATGATTATGCCCATCATCCGGCCGAATTGCGACAGAGTATCTTGTCGGTGAAGGAATTATATGCGGGTCGTAAGGTGACAGGTATTTTCCAGCCGCATCTATATACCCGTACCCGAGATTTCGCTGGAGATTTCGCTGCGAGTCTCTCTTTATTGGATGAGTTGATCTTGCTGGATATCTATCCGGCTCGTGAGGAACCGATTCCGGGGGTGAGCTCTCGGATCATTTTTGATAAGGTGACGATCCCTTCCAAGACGCTGTGTAAGAAGGAAGAGCTTTTGGACGTGGTTGCCGCCGGGAAATATGAGGTAGTATTAATGGTAGGCGCCGGCAATATCGACCGTTTGGTGGAGCCTGTAAAAGAGATTTTATGTAAACAAATAAGGAAACCGTGATCCGAATAATTTCCATAGTAGTAGCCACGTTGTTGTTCTGTTACATCGTGTTTGTGTCGTTTTTCTTTCGGGAAATACGTCAAGACTCTATTTGCCAAGATCTGCAAGTCGTGGTGAAAGACAGTCTGGATAAACACTTCGTGAGCGAGAGTGACCTTGTGTCTATACTGAAGAAAGCCGGGCTAGATCCGATCAAGCGGCCAATGGCTGACGTGAATACGGATCGGATAGAGACGGAATTGCTTAAGAATGAGATGATCGCCCAAGTGGAGGCGTATAAGACTCCTTCGGGGATTATCAAACTAGAGGTCATGCAAAAGATGCCTATCCTCCGGATTATGGGCGTAAGAGGTAGTTATTACGTGGATAATCTGGGAACCACCATGCCGATCAGTCGTCGGTATGCCGCACATGTGCCAATTGTGAGTGGATATGTGGAAAAAGAGCTTGCGGTGACCGACTTATACAAATTTGCATTATTTTTGCAAGAGAATGAGTTCTGGAATGACCAGATTGAACAAATCTATGTCTATCCGGATAATGATATAGAACTTATTCCAAGAGTGGGTAACCACCGGATCATGTTGGGTACTTTGGATGAATTCGAAGAAAAGCTTGCGAATTTAAAGCTTTTCTATGAACAAGCGATCCCTAAAGTGGGTTGGGAAAAGTACAGTATGATTAATTTAAAATATAAGAATCAGATTGTTTGTACTAAAAAATAGATGATATGGCATACACAGACTTTATAGCAGCTATTGACCTAGGTACCTCCCATATGGTAGGAATGGTGGGGACTAAGAATGCGATGGGCGCTCTTTCAATCATCGCCTACGAAGTTGAGAACTCCGGCACCTGCATACGAAGAGGATGTGTATATAACGTGAAGGAGACGGCGAGTAAGATAAAACGCTTGATCCTCAAGTTGGAGAATAAACTGGGGGGGACCAAGATCGGGCAGGTATATGTGGGACTGGGTGGCCAGTCACTCCGTTCTATCGAGCATACGGTTTGCAAGGTATTGGGAACGGAAGGAGTGGTCACGGAGGAGATCATAGACTCTCTTTATCAAGAGTGTAAGGATTATCGTCCGGATATGTTGACCGTTCTTGACGTGGTTTCTCCTTCCTATTTTTTAGATGATAAACCAGAGTCCAACCCGGTGGGTGTGCCTTGTAGCCGTATCGAGGCTCGTTACAAGTTGATTGTTGGACGTCCTTCCTTGAAATTAAATATTGTCAATAGCATCTCGGAACAAGCGAAAATCGAGATCGCCGGTATTCTGGTGTCACCCCTTGCGTTGGGAGATGTTGTCTTGAGCGACAATGAGAAGGACTTGGGTTGCGCCTTGATCGGTTTCGGTGCCGGCGTGACGACGATATCTGTCTATAAGGGTGGTAAGTTGGCCAGCCTTTCCGTTGTTCCCTTTGGAGGTAATTTGATAACAAAAGATATAACCAATCTCAGGGTCGTAGAGTCTGAGGCGGAACGCTTGAAGATCACTTATGGTAGCGCGAAAGCGGACCGGGATAATGATATGACCATCCAAGTGAGTTTAGCGGATGGAATGGGCTTGCGTGAGATTAAGCTGGCCGAGTTGAACGGCGTGATCGAGGCCCGTATGGATGAGATCTTAGAGAATGTATATGCTCGTCTGGAGGCTACAGGCTTGATGAGCGTTCTCGGTGCCGGCATCGTGATTACGGGTGGAGGCGCCGCTTTGAAGAATTTACCGGCTGTTATGAGCGAACGCTTGAAGATGGAGGTTCGCTATTCAGCGGTTCGCAAGGGGGTTGTCGCTAGTGGTGATTTAGTGGTTGCCAGCAATCCCGAATATGCGGTAGCCGTCGGCCTCTTGGCGAAAGGAACTAAGAATTGCGCGTTATATATTCCTCCTAAACCGGAGCCTAAGATTGAGCCGGTGGTTGAGACTGAACCGACAGTGGAACCGACTCCGGAACCGGAACCCGTCAAGGAGAAGCCGAAGAAAGAGAAGAAAAAAGGTCCCGGCTTGTTCGGGCGGTTGACAAAAGGAATCGATACCTTTGGTAAAACCCTCTTCGATGACGATGATAACGAGAGTAAATAACGTGATCTACGAATGTAATAAAACCGGAAGACAATGGACGATACAATATTAAATTTTAATTATCCTACGGATACTCCCAAAATCATTAAGGTGATTGGTGTTGGAGGCGGTGGCGGAAACGCTGTTACTCATATGTATAAGGAGGGCATACACGATGTTACATTCGTGTTATGTAATACGGATAATCAAGCCTTGAACCGTTCGGATGTTCCTATCAAGTTGTTGCTGGGACGTGAGATCACGCAGGGATTGGGCGCGGGAAATAAGCCGGAACGTGCGATGATGGCGGCCGAGGAGAGTCTGGACGATCTTCGAGGTATGTTGAACGACGGTACGAAGATGGTATTTATTACCGCCGGTATGGGTGGTGGTACCGGTACGGGTGCCGCTCCGGTTATCGCTCGTATCGCGAAGGATATGGGAATATTGACGGTAGGTATCGTAACCATTCCTTTCTTGTTCGAGGGTGAGCGTAAGATTATACAGGCCTTGAATGGTGTGGAGGAGATCGCGAAAAACGTGGATGCCTTATTGGTAATCAATAACGAGCGTTTGCGTGAGATTTATTCGGACCTTTCCGTGATGAACGCTTTCGGCAAGGCCGATGATACCTTGACGATCGCCGCCAAGAGTATCGCGGAGATCATTACGCTTCCGGGTATTATCAACCTCGACTTCGCCGATGTTAACACCACGATGAAAGATGGTGGTGTCGCTTTGATGAGTAATGGTTTTGGTGAAGGAGAAGGACGTGTTCGCCAAGCGGTGGAAGACGCTCTGAATTCTCCGCTATTAAGCAACAACGACGTAAAGAACGCCAAGAAAATCCTGTTCAACGTATATTTCAGCGAGGAAGCCGAGTTGCGCATGGAGGAGATGAACGACGTGCATAACTTTATGTCCGAGTTCAACCGTGATATAGAGGTTATCTGGGGTACTGCCGTGGATAATACATTAGGTAATAAAGTGAAAATGACGATCCTCGCTACTGGATTTACGATGGATGATATTCCATTGATCGCTGATAAACGCAGGAATGAAGCCGCTCAGATGACGGAAGAAGAATTGCGCTTAGAAGAAGAGCGAATCGAGAAAGAGCGTAAGGAGCGTGATTTGATTGGTAAATATTATGGTGCTTCCGCACAAAAGGCGGGTCGTTTTACCTCTCGTGCGAAAGCGGTAGTTTTGACTCAGGAAGAGTTGGACGATGATGCCTTGATCGCTTTGATAGAGGATAATCCGACTTATAACCGGGATCCGAAGATCGTGGCCCGTGCCCGTTCCAAAGTAGCGGGAGAGGATATTCAAGTATCGGCTCCGACAACGGCGAAGCAACCGGCTAACCAACCTCGCCAAGATTCTCAGCGGGGGGGTAAACAAGTGATCAGTTTCCGATAGTTAATAATATAATAAGGATATGGATTTATTTGAACAAGTCAGTGAAGACATTAAAAACGCGATGAAGGCGAAAGATAAAGTCGCCTTGGAGACATTGAGAAATGTAAAGAAATTTTTCTTGGAAGCGAAAACCGCTCCGGGAGCCAATGATACGCTGACGGATGCGGATGCCTTGAAGATCATGCAGAAGTTGGTGAAACAAGGGAAAGATTCCGCTACGATTTATGTGCAACAGGGCCGTCAAGACCTAGCGGATGTTGAGTTGGAGCAAGTAAAAGTGATTGAGAAATATTTGCCTCAACAAATGTCTGCCGAGGAATTGGAGAAAGAATTGAAAGCTATTATCGCTCAAGTCGGTGCCGCTGGCCCGAAAGATATGGGTAAGGTAATGGGTGTAGCCTCAAAAGCATTGGCAGGAAGAGCCGAAGGACGGATGATTTCCGAGACGGTTAAGCGTTTACTTAATTAATTGATTCATACGAAGACCGTACTAAGGGCATTCTGACAATTGCTCGTTAGAATGCCCTTGGTACGGTTTTCTCGTATATACCTTTTCCTTTGACAATTTAATTCTTTAGAAAACCATGATTACTTTTACATGTTGTCTGATAGCCCTTATCGTTGGATATTTTACGTATGGTAAATTTGTCGAGCGGGTGTTTGGCGTAGATCCCTCCCGGGTTACTCCTGCTTTCACGAAACAAGATGGTGTCGATTATATACCCTTGCCTACTTGGAAGATTTTCATGATCCAATTTTTGAATATAGCGGGTCTGGGACCTATTTTCGGCGCTATCATGGGGGCTAAATTTGGGGTAGCTTCTTTCCTTTGGATCGTATTGGGAAGTATATTTGCGGGCGCTACCCATGATTTCCTATCGGGAATGCTTTCGTTGCGGCATGATGGAGAAAGTCTTCCTGAATTGATCGGACGGTATCTGGGGAATAACTTTAAGCAATTTATGCGGGGCTTTACGGTTATCTTGATGATCTTGGTGGGTGCTGTTTTCGTAGCTGGGCCTGCAGGGTTGCTGGCTAAACTGACTCCGGAATATCTAGATGCTACGTTCTGGATTATCGTCGTGTTCATTTATTATATACTGGCTACTCTATTACCTGTTGATAAGATTATCGGAAAGATCTATCCATTATTTGCCATCGCTTTGCTATTTATGGCCGTAGGTATCTTGGTTATGTTATTTATTAACCAGCCGCCGTTACCTGAGATTACGGATGGACTTGGTAATACGCATCCGGGAGGCTTGCCTATTTTTCCGATCATGTTTGTTAGTATCGCTTGTGGCGCTATCTCTGGCTTTCATGCTACCCAAAGTCCATTGATGGCCCGTTGCATGAAAAGTGAGAAATACGCCCGTCCCGTATTTTACGGAGCGATGATTACCGAAGGTATCGTAGCCTTGATTTGGGCCGCCGCTGCTACGTATTTCTTCCATAATAACGGAATGGAGGAGAACAATGCCGCTGTCGTAGTAGACAGTATCACGAAAGAGTGGCTGGGCGCTGTCGGAGGTGTATTAGCGATACTGGGTGTGATAGCTGCTCCGATTACTTCTGGCGATACGGCTTTCCGCTCGGCTCGTCTGATTGTCGCAGACTTCCTGCATATGGAGCAAAAAACGGTGGCCAAACGTCTGATGATCTGTATTCCCATGTTTATCGTTGCGATAGGAATCTTATTATATAGTCAAAAAGATAAGGACGGCTTCGATATGATCTGGCGTTATTTCGCATGGAGTAACCAGACGTTAGCGGTATTTACCCTATGGGCCTTAACCGTATATTTGGTACAAGCAAAAAAATTATATGTGATAACCTTGATTCCCGCCTTATTCATGACGGCGGTATGTTCTACCTATATTTTTGTAGCTCCGGAAGGGTTTGGTCTTTCCTCCGGTTTTTCTCAACTTTTGGGGCTACTAGTTACATTGATCGTTTTCGGGATCTTCTTAGTCTGGAAAAGAAGGAAAGTATAAAAAAGGCTGGCTAAATGTAGGCCAGCCTTTTCTGTCGTTATTGTTCAAGTGAATTAAAGCACTTGTATGCCTTCCTCACGGGCTTGTTCCTCCCCGGAAGGAGTGATTAATTTATACCCCTTGCCGTGGATGTTGATGATCTCGATACCCGGATCGTCTTTCAACAATTTACGTAATTTCGTGATATAAACGTCCATGCTACGAGCGTTGAAATAGTTATCGTCTACCCAGATTGTCTTCAAGGCGTAGTTACGCTCAAGGATCTCATTTGCGTGGGCGCACAACAAGCTTAATAATTCGCATTCCTTCGTGGTAAGTTTTGTAACCTTGTCGCCGATAGCCAACGTTTGTTTTTGGGTATCGAACAAGAAGTTTCCTAACTTGTAGAAAGGAATATCTTTCATCTTCTTACCTTTCACACGGCGAAGGATAGCCTCGATACGAAGCAATAGCTCTTCCATGCTAAACGGTTTTGTCAAGTAGTCATCTGCGCCGATCTTGAATCCTTCCAAGATGTCTTCCTTCATAGTCTTGGCTGTAAGGAAGATAATAGGGATATCAGGATTGATAGAGCGAATTTCTTGTGCCAAGGTGAAACCATCTTTCTTTGGCATCATGACATCCAACACACAAAGATCGTATTTACCTTTGGTAAAACCTTTGTATCCGGCTTCTCCGTCAGAGAATAGGTCCGTTACATACCCTTTAGCTTGTAAGTATTCTCTTAAAAGCATTCCTAAATTCTCATCGTCTTCACAAAAGAAGATCTTTAGTTTTTCTTCCATAACTAACTTTTTATAAGAGGTAAAGTAATAATAAATTTTGTTCCAATGTTTCCCGCACCACTTTCGGCACGGATCGTACCTTTGTGGTCCTCAATAATTTTGCGTACGTAAGCGAGTCCGAGACCGAACCCTTTCACGTCATGTACGTTGCCTGTCGGTACGCGGAAGAAACGGTCGAATACCTTTTTCAGATATTCTTTCTTGATACCGATACCATTATCTTCCACGGAGATCAACAGCTTTCCGTTCTCGTTCCAAGTGCGTGCCATCAATGTAAGCGGAACTTCCGGGTGGCGGTATTTAACCGCATTATCCATCAAGTTGAACAATACATTGGTGATATGCATTTCATCCACATATATATCCGATTCTGTAGCTTGCAGGTCTATATCCATTGTACCGCCGTACTTCTCGACCTTTAAAACGAAGGTGTTAGCCACGTTCGCTACCAAATCATTCGCGTCAATTTCTTTCAATTTAAGCGCTGCTTTCTGTCGTTCGAACAAAGACATCTGTAGCACTTTCTCGACCAAGAAGCTCAATCGCTTCGTCTCGTCGTTGATTACGCCGGATATATGCTTGAATACGTCCGGACTCTTCGTTATATCCGAATCCTTCAACATCTGGGCGGCGAGCGAGATCGTGGATACCGGTGTCTTCAACTCGTGCGTCATGTTGTTGATAAAGTCGTTTTTCATCTCGGATAACTTCTTCTGACGGAATACGATGTAAATCGTGAAGACGAAGGTTATCAACAGGATCAATGAGAATATAACCGATGGAACGATGAAAGTAATAGAGCTTGAGATATAATCCCCTTTCGTCGGAAAATAAACTCTCAGGTAGTTTAGTTTCGATGGGGGATCGTTCGGGAAAAGCACTTGGGTGATCACGTCAGAGGCGATCGGTTGCTTTTGGAATTCTCCGCTCTGGTATACTACATTTCCATCTTTGTTAATAACAGAAAACACAAACGGCAAGTTCAAACCGTTGTTAATAAATTCTGTTTTTAAGTAATTGTTCAGCTTTTTAAAATCTATACGTTCCTCGATCGGCTTTAGATTCGCAGTGTATAAGATGTTGTAAATCACCTCCTCTATCAGTCCACCTTGGTACTGGTAACGTCTTTTTAGTGTCTTCTGTAAATCTTTAGATGTGTTTACGATGCTGTTGGCAGACTGCCGTTTTGACAAGGAAGAGAGCGGCTCGAACTTATGGGCGCTAAAACTTTGCATCTCTATTTGTTGAACGGTTCCATTAGAATCCTTGATCTGTAATTGGTATTTCTCATGGTTGATCACTTGTCCTAGGCTTTGGGCATCCGGGGCATTTTGATACATGAAATTTGTCTCATCCCGGTTGATATCATCCTCGAGGTATTTACGGGTCTCATCCAATTCCAGATTCTTAGATACTTGGCGCAGGCTTCTTTTGACAGTCTCATTGAACTGTTCGCTGCGTGTCTTAAGTATAATGCTCACATAGTTTACCTGTAGGTATAATAACCCGGCGAAGGCAAAAGCCATAACTACCGCAAGCAACCAAATTGTCGACTTCCTCATATCAATATCTTTCTCTTAATATTGCAACAAATAACGTATGTTTTAGTTTAATATTTACACAAAAAAGGTAAAAATAATCCGTTTAAAATGTTAATAATACTTTGTGGGCATAGAGGATATATGTTAGCTAAGCATTGAAACTCCGCTGTTAATGCGCTAGTTAGCGTTATTTTATCCTAAGTTTTTTATATATTATCCTAAGTAAAAACAAGTCCGGTGCGTTTTTTGTTGCGTACGGACTTTATAAAGTCTCCACTTAGGGGATTAAAATCGATGTCCCGGAGGAGGACCCATCGGACCTCTTCCCCGTCCGCTTCTACCCGGCGTTTTCACGTCGCTGGCACTGGCTCCGCCTTTGAAGATGCTGAACCGATAGATGAAGTGTACCATGAAATAACTGCCTAGCGTGTTATATTCTGAGTCTTGTATATAGCTAGCGGTAATGGAACGGGAGATATTGCTTCGTTGTTGCAGGATATCGTAGATCTTGAAACGGAGCGTCCCTTGGTTATTCTTTAAGAAAGACTTGGAGGCTGAGGCATTCCATAGGACTTCGTTCTGTTTGAATCCGTCCCCGTAGCCAGAGTTGGTAGACCAGTTCACGTCACTCTCTATCTTGAAATTGAGGGGCAGATAGATTGTCGTGTAACCGCCGGCTCCGTAATTGAAGGTGTTTTGGTTATTTTCCTTTTGCAGGGAGTTGCTGGTGGCATTGTAACGAATATTCCCGTTTACGCCCAGATCCAGATAAGAGGAGCGGAAGTCGATACCACCACGTTCGGACAATATGAGATTCCGGTTCGTATTCTTCTCCTCGTTGATATATCCGTTGCTATTAGCGAACGAGGCCATTGTCATGGAGTTGATGGAGAATTTCTTATTCTTCAAGGGGGTATTCAACATCATACGGACGTTGCCACTATAGTTGCCATTTACGTTTTTGTAAGTGGTGGTCTTTACACCTGTCTCTTGGTTATAAGAGGTATAACTTACGATATCGTTGATGATATAACTACCGTTTGCCATGATCATAAAGGCCCGTTGTTTCTCCGGTGTGAACTGTTGGAAACGAATAAATACGTTGTTCGTATAGCGGGGATTCAAATCCGGGTTACCGATCGTGATATTCGTCGGGTCCGAGATATCCGCTACCGGTTGTAATTGAGTCATGCTCGGTTGGCTGGTACGGCCATTATACATGATACGAAGATTCGTACGCTTATCGAACATATAGTTGAATTGAGCCATCGGGGAGAGGTTGACCACCTTACGGGTTATCTTGGATAAGGTCGTGTCGCCAACGAAATTCTCGCTGCTGGAATAGGATGGGTCCAGATTCAAGCCGATCGTGTAGTTGAACTTTGCCCGTTGAGACTTGAAGCTCAAGCTGGCCCGCTGGCTGATAAAGTTATTGCGATAGCTTTGGCTGTAGGCGGAATCTAATACATTATATATACCATCAGCGTCTTGGTTGTAAACATTCTTCAAGGCTTCTTGTTTCCGTTGGCTGATGCTATAAGTGGCTTGGATGAAATTATTATGCCCGATCGGTTCTACCCACGATACGTAGGCCCGGTAATTGAAACCTTTGTTGTCGTAACGTGAGCGCTGGTCGATAATGCTATTCTTCAAGGCATCAGTCTGGTTGAAATAAACGATGTCGGAACGGTTCATGCCGTCACTGTACGAATCGCTATTGCCTCCAGAAAGGGTGGCGCTGAACACACGTCCTTTGTTATTCAGCTTACGGCTGAAATCGATGCTGGCATTTAGGTTGTACCCGTTACTTTCCGAGTAATTACTGGATTTGTTGGTATTGACCGTATCCCGTTCGTTATCCAAGGTGGTAGCATCACTGAAATTGTCGTTCATGCTGTGGCTGAAGCTGAAACTCGGGCGGAAGATAAGTTGAGTCATCGTATCCGGTTTCCATTCCAAGCGAAAGTCTACGCCAAAGTTATCGCTCTTCGTACGGCTCATCGCCTCGCTATTATCATAGGAGGAACTATCTCCGGGAAGGATATTCTGCCGATCACTCTTGCTGCGAGCATCATTGTCGGAATGGGAATAACGAGTATTTCCCCCAAGAGTTAGTTTATCCGGCTTGAATTCCTTGCTGAAGTTCAAACCTGCGTTTCCGGAAGAGGTGATACCGCTACCCGCTCCGAAACCTCCTCGTCGGCCTCCACCGCCTCCCATACCGGAGAACATTGTTGAGGCTAGATCGGAAAAGCCCATATTATTCGTGTTATTCGCTCCCCCCATGAACGTGATCTGGTCATTATTCACGAAACGATTGACCATGGCGTTGCCTTCATACCGATCTTTACTTCCGTATCCACCATATGCGTTGCCAAACCAACCTTGCTTCATGCCGGGTTTCACGGTTAGGTTGATGACGGTCTCTTCCTCTCCATCGTCGAAGCCGGTCATTTGGGCCATATCGCTTTTCTTATCAAGTACCTGTAATTTATCGATCATCTTGGCTGGAAGATTCTTGGAGGCCACTTTCGGGTCATCGGAGAAGAACTCCTTTCCGTCCACCATTACCTTTTTCACCTCTTTTCCATTGACGGTGATCTTGCCTTCGCTATCTACCTCCACACCGGGCATCTTTTTCAATAAATCCTCCAAAACGGAGCCTTCGGTTACTTTATAAGAATCCGCGTTGTATTCCACAGTGTCGTTGCGAACGGTAACCTCGGGTGCCTTACCTATAACTACGGCTTCTCCCAACTCGATCGCTCCGTCGCTTAATTCAAGTTTACCTACGTTTACGGGGTTTTTCTTTCCGGTGATTTGCAAGGGTTGGTACAATGGATCGTATCCGATGAATGTGATGTGTAGTAAATAACTTCCTTTCTTTACGTTTTTCAAGGTAAAACTACCATTACGGGCGCTCACCACACCTCGTACCATGGCACTGTCTTTTACGTTCAGCAATCGTACCGTTGCTTGCTCGATGGGGGTATCACTACCTTGCTCAACGACAGATCCGGTAACATTAACACCGCTTTGCTGTGCGAAAGCCATCGGTGAAAAAAGGATCATCAACAACATCAAAAGGCACTTTCCCGATTTCATAACTATATGGATTACATTGTTTACAATTACGAAAAGATAGACATGGTTCATTCAAAATAGTTTAATATAACTTTTATGGATTTGATATTATTAACAATCGTGCAGGCCTTTGGATTTATGGAGAGTATTCTTAGAACAAGAACATTATAAAAGGTAAATAGTCCTTCAATTTAACCCGCAATATTTTCAAGGATTGTGTAATCCGGTATTCCACGGTTTTGATAGAAACCCCCAAGGCCTCTGCGATTTGGGGATTAGATTGCTCTCCGAATCGGCTAAGTTTAAATGTCTCCCGGTAATTCTCAGGCAATTCTTCGATCGCTTTCGTGATATTCTCTGTAAGCTCGTTTACGAAATAGGTATCAGGATTCTCAAATTGATCTTTAATCTTATCATAAATCAGGCTATGTACTCGCTCATGATACAATTGCCTTTTGATCGCATTGAGGCAACGATGCTTAACAGCCATAAAAAGATAGGATTTTAGGGATATCTCTACAAATAAGGAATTTCGGTTTTCCCATATAAATAACATTAGCTCCTGAATAAGTTCTTCGGCATCCTCATCAGAAACATATTGGGAAGCATATTCGCATAGCGGCGAATAAAATTTGATAAACATCTGTTTAAAAGCGTCTTTACTTCCTAATTGTATTTGTTCAATTAAAGTAGAATCATCCATAGCACCTTCTTCATCCTTTCTTTTCTGTAAGCAAAGATATATTTTATCTTGGATATTCAAGATTAAAATTAGGGTAACCGCATCGAAATATCACTTTTAGGACATCCTTATCGCAAGATATACTTACTTTACCGATGAAGTACTACTTACTTTACTGATAAAGTATATATCCTATGGGAAAGTAAGTAGTAAAAGTCTAACGGTCTTCCGTAAAAAAAATTGATGCGGTTACCTTGGACTAAAAATGAGAAAGTTGAAAAAAATTGCTTTTTAGTTAAGGGTGTGTTCTTTCAGGATTGTCTTAGTTATAGAAACAGATAAGAATGAAAACTGAAAATAGACATATTAATTTCCAAGAGCCGGAAGGTATGATGCTTTTACGGTATATAAAGGACACAGCTTCCAATGAGGAAAAATCTTATATTGAAGCTTGGCTGGAAGCGGATGAAAATAATAAGAGGATCTTATTACAGACCGCCCGTATATATTATGCGAACAATGCGATGGAACGGATCGCTAGCCGAAATCCATTGATTGCCTACGAAAAGCTGGAACAACGATTAGCAAAACGGACCCGTTTATATTGGCTGAAGAGGTTCTCTGTCGCTGCGGCTTGTATAATTGCTATCATTGGACTATCAACCTTATTTTCCCATAGAAAGGTTGATTCTGAATTTGGAGATCCTCAAATTATAACACTTCAGGCAAATGCGGGAGTCCGTACACGCTTTAATTTACCGGATGGTACTGTTGTTTATCTAAATTCGGGTAGTGTTTTATCCTATCCGATGTCTTATGACCAAAAAGAAAGAAAAGTATATTTATCAGGAGAAGCCTATTTTAAAGTCACTCACAACGAAAAACAACCTTTTATTGTCAGTACTTCAGGAGATCAGCATAGGGTTAGAGTTTTAGGCACGGAGTTTAATATACAAGCTTATGGGGATGAGAATATAATTTCGACTACTTTAGTGACGGGCTCCGTAAATCTCGAGGTGAAGAATAAATCAGGGAATGTGAGTCATAGGACGTTACTACCATCCGAAAAAGCGATTTGCAACTTGGATAAAGAAGAAATTTCTGTGATGAAAATAAACACGATGTATGAAACCGCATGGATGGATGGCAAACTGATGTTCAAGGATACGCCTTTACCTGAGGCTTTGAAAAAATTGTCATATTACTATAATGTTGAATTTGTGATTCAGGATGCGGAGATTAAAAGCTATTGTTTAACCGGTATTTTAGATAATAGGTTGCTATCTCAGACACTAGACTATTTGAGAATATCTTCAAATATTGATTATCGTATAGAAGATATGAAGACAGATGACAGCAAAGGTACTAACCGTACTCGAGTTATACTTTGGAAAGGAAAATAAAGAAAAATGTATAACAATTAAATAATATGGGCCTATGGAATAAAAGAACAAGAAAGTAGACTTGGTCTATCTAAAAAACATACGGGAAAATGTTACCAGCATCTTCCCATATGAAACAATTTGATAGAAGGTCTTTAAACCGACTAAGAAATTTATTTTTTAATCTTAAATCAATTACAAAAATATGATGAATAATTTATATTTCCAACTTGATGGAGATAAATCAGCGTTTGTCAGGTTGGTATCTAAAATATCAAGAATTATGAAGTTGACCTTATTTCTTGTTTGTTTATCAATTAGTATGTCATTTGCTATGACAACAAATGCTCAAAGCACCTCACTTTCTTTTAAAGCGACAGATCAATCTATAAAAGAAGTTTTGGAACTGATTGAAAGTCAAACTGATTTCCACTTCTTTTATAATAGTAAATTAGTTGATATCAATCAAGTAATATCTGTTGATATAAAGGATAAAGATGTGTTCACTACATTAGATCATATATTTGAGAATTCGAATATACGATATAAAATAGTAGGAAAAGATGTGATTCTATCAGTAAAAGGCAGTAAGTCTGATCAAGATGAAAAGACAGTAACAGGTACTGTTGTTGATGAGACGGGGGAGCCTATTATTGGTGCAAATATTGTAGAGAAGGGTAAAGCAAATGGAACTATGTCTGATTTGAATGGTCATTTCTCTATTGTAGTGTCTTCCGATGCGGTACTCCAGATTTCTTATATTGGATTTTCTCTTCATGAAGAAGCCGTGAAAAATAAAAATGTACTTCAGGTCATTATGAAAGAGGATACACAAAAATTAGATGAGGTAGTCGTTGTTGGTTATGGCTCAGTTGACAAAAAAGAGTTGACTTCTGCTGTAACCGCTGTTTCTAGTAAAGACTTTTTACAAGGAGCATTTACAAGTCCGCTGTCAATGATCGATGGAAAAGTATCAGGCGTTAATGTCTCGAATGCGGCGGCGGCAGATCCTAACTCTTCTCCTAATATCCAGATGCGAGGTGCTTCTTCCATAGAGGCAGGGAATTCGCCATTGGTTATTATAGACGGAATGCCGGGTGCAGATTTAAGAAGTGTCGCTAACCAAGATATTGAATCAATTACAATATTGAAAGATGGTTCGGCTGCAGCGATTTATGGTTCACGTGCAGCGAATGGAGTTATTTTGGTGCAAACAAAAAAAGGAAAGGCTGGAAAAGTTTCTATATCTTATGATGGCTATATCGATCATGATATGGTAGCTAATCAACCAGAAGTACTTTCTGTGGATGAGTTTCTTGCGCATGAAAGAGATGTAGATTTTGGTCATCAGGTGGATTGGTATGACAAATTGTTGAATAAGAGTAATCTGGGTCAAAGTCATTATTTAGCTGTTTCAGGAGGAGGTGAAAATTTGACCTTTAGAGCTTCAGCCAATTATAAGAAGAAAGATGGCTTGGATATAGCGTCTTCTAGAAAAGAGTATGGAGTTAGAATGGGATTCACCGCAAAGACATTAGAAGGTCTGCTAGAGATTCAAGGAAACTTGTCCACACGAGTTATCAATGAGGAATATGTGGATTATGGCGTATTTCAGCAAGCGGTAAAATTGAATCCGACTCATCCATTGATGGATGAAAAAGATCCTTCTAAATATAGTACTCTGTATGGGTTTGATACCTATAATCCTGTAGGATGGTTGAAAGATAAGGAGGATGGAGGTGATAGACAGTTTTCCCTTGCTGATTTTAAAGTGAAACTAAATATTTTACCGACGCTAAATACTGAATTATCTCTAGCTAGACAGAGTCAAGAGTATTTTAAACGTATATATGTTAATTCAAATCATAAGGAATCTATAGATAATATGCGTTCCGGACGAGGAACTCTGCAGGAAGAAAATTATACGGATTATACATTGGAATGGATCGGTAATTATTTTACGACAATTGACAAGCATACAATTAAATTAATGGCTGGATATTCGTATCAAGAGTTTAATCATCGTAGTTTTTCTTCAGAGAATGCAAATTTTCCTTCGGATGCGATGTCCTATAACAATCTGGAAGCTGGAGATTGGAATATGGCAGCAGGTCGTTTAGGGGTATCTTCGTTGAAAGAAAAAGAAAAGACAATAGGTTTTCCTGCGCGATTGATTTATAACTATGATGATACTTACTATTTGACGGCTTCTGTTAGATATGAAGGAAATAGTAAATTTGGGGCAAATCATAAATGGGGATGGTTCCCTGCAGCCTCTGCGGCATGGCGAATGTCAAGTTTGCCTGCTATTAAAAATATAGAGGCCATCAATGATTTAAAACTCCGTTTTTCATATGGAGTTACAGGGCGCTCTGGTTTCCCAAAGTATTCAGCGTTGGCTCGTTATGAGCAAGGTGGGTATTGGCTAGACGATAATGGACAATGGACCCAAGCGTGGGGACCTACGAATAATCCTAATCCTGATTTACATTGGGAAAAGCAGATATCTTATAACTTGGGTGTGGATTTTTCTCTTTTAAAGAATAAGTTATCAGGTAGTTTGGATGCCTATGTAAAACAAGGTAAAGAAGTAATTTCTAATTATGACGCTCCACTACCCCCTTTTATGTTTGATCAGATATTTACAAATGTAGCTTCTACTAGTTCAAAAGGTTTGGAACTGACTTTAAATTGGGATGTTGTAAACATGAAAGATTTTAGTTATTCGACTAATCTAGTTGCTTCTTTTACGAAATCTAAACTGGATAAATTCTCGAATGGTACATATCAGAAAGGATATATGGATCGATATTTACTGCCAGCTCCCGGAAATCCCGGCTATGCCCAACGCTTACAAGACGGAGTGGAAATTGGTTCTTTTTATGGCTTAAGATATGCGGGAGTTGATGATAATGGCAATATGTTGGTTTGGAAAGACGCTAAAATTGGAGGAGAAAAAATACTCGCTAATGGTGAAGCTAGTGATACAGACAAAGATTATATTGGCCATGGAACACCTAGATATTCTTTGTCTTGGGGGAATACATTTCGATATAAAGGATTTGATTTAAGTCTATATTTCCAAGGGCGCTTTGACTATCAAATATTGAATATGTATCAAATGTATTATGGATTAGTTGCTGAACCGGGTATGAATTTATTAGAAGATGCTTATGGAAAGAATGGGCATATTAAGTCAGGAAAAGTGATGTGTGATTATTTTTTGGAGGATGGAGATTATTTTAGGTTGGATAACATAACTTTAGGATGGACTCCAAAATTAGATACAAAGTGGATTAGCAATTTACGGGTATATGCGACAGTTAAAAATGCGTTTACTATTACGAAATATTCAGTAATGGACCCGACATCTGTGGATATAAATGGTCTAGAACCAGGTATTAGCGGTCTAAATGTGTATCCTATTGCCAGATCATTCACATTTGGAATTCAAATTTCATATTAATCTTAATTTCATTTATTATGAAGAAGTTTAAATATATAATAGTTCTTTTCGTAATGGGATTAATCTCATTTTCTTGTACAGATTTAGATGAAGAGATTTTTAGTGAGATTACAACGGATAACTATTATCAAAATAGCAATAATATTTATGCGGCGTTGGTGAATAACTATGCTAAGGCTTTTAGTACGGGTTGGTCTGATGCTCGATACTTTTTACAGGAAGTTACTGCCGACCAGTTAATGATTCCGACAAGAGGAAAACATGGTTATAATGGTGGGGAGTATGTTCGTTTGCATGAGCATAAATGGACTGTGGAGGAGAATTTCGTATATAATGGTTGGGCTGCTCCTTTTCAAGGTATAGCATTATGTAATAATACATTGTCTGATTTTGAAAATCTAGATTTCTCTACGTTTAAATTGACGGAAGAAACGAAAAATGAATATATAGCCGAATTAAGAGCTCTTCGGGTTTGGAATTATATGTTTTTAATAGATTTCTTTAGGCATGTACCAATTGTTACAGATATAGAAGAAGTGAAGGCTCAATCTACACCCCTAGAAGTATTTAACTTTATGGAGTCAGAGCTTTTAGCTATATTACCGGACTTACCTAAAAATAGGGGGGTATCTAGGTTTGATCAAGCAGGAGTAGCTTCTATACTTGTCCGTTTATACTTGAATGCGGAAAAATGGATAGGAATCTCAAAATATGATGAATGTGAGCAAATGGCTCAGGCTATATTAGATGGAAAATATGGAGAATATAGTATTGACCCTGATTATAGAGGCCCGTTCCGCTCGGGGATAAACGGTTATAGATCTAAAGAGAATATTATGGAATTTGCGATTAAGAAAAATTATTTTGAGGCATCTTGGCTATATAATATGTGGATGCACTATCAAGATCGTTATTCCTTGGATAATGACTGGCAAGGTTGGAATGGAGGTAATTTAGCACCGTCTCGGGACTTATATGGAAATTTATACCAAGATAAATTAGGTATGCCGTTTGAAAAATTCCCGGATGGAGATATCCGAAAGAAAGCTTTTAGAGTTATTTCAAATGATGGAGATTATGAGGGCTTTTTCTTGATGGGAACTCAATATAAATTTGATTATGAAAAAGGGTATGGATTTACAGATGAAGTAATAACTGGTACGGAAGAATATAATGGTAAACCTCTAGTTTATGTGGATCAAGTTGGACGTTTTTCGGAGGGAGAGACTGGTTTAGCCAAAGGATCTCATGTAATTTACGGAGAAGAGAATACAGGATATCGTTTGATAAAATTCCCTTGGTTACCTCAATCGAAAGATTTGTTCCAAATGAACTCTATTCCAGAGATCAGATTGGCAGAGATTTATTATTCGTTAGCTGAATGTAAATATAGATCAGGGGATAAGATAGGGGCTGCTCGGTTACTGGATGTGGTTAGGAAACGTTATTATAAAGCGGAAGATTGGTCTAAATTTAGTTACGAATCTAATATCTCGAAATTAACCGATGATGAATTTGTCGATGAATTAGGTCGTGAGTTCATAGGAGAACGTCATCGTCGTATTGATTTAATACGATGGAATCGTTTTAGTGAAGGTGCGTGGTGGGATAAAACTCCGGATGCGACGAATCAAGACGTATTTCCGATTCCTTATCGTGCATTGAATGCGAATCCTTTGTTAAAACAAACAACAGCTGGCTTTTAATAAATAGAATCGATATATGAAACAGTTTATAAATGTAAAAAGAGTATTTACCGTATTGATTATACTTTTGTTATTAATATCGTGTAGGGTCGAAACTGATTATAGACCATTATTTGACAAAGATTTATCAAATGCTGATTATGATAGTTCGGTTTGGACCTTTAAAAATGGCATACTTACTGCCACAGCCGATCAATCTATTTGGACAAAGGTGCAGTATGAAAATTTTATCTTGGATTTAGAATTCAAGACAGATGTGAATACAAATAGTGGGGTTGTGATTTATTGTACGGATAAGGGTAATTGGATCCCATCTTCCATTGAGATTCAAATAGCGGATGATCATCATCCTGAATGGCAATCATATCCAGAATATTGGCGTTGTGGTTCTATTTATGGACATAAAGGAGCAAATGAACAATTGGTCGTGAAGAAACCGGGAGAATGGAACCGAATGATTATCACTGCTAAAGGTCAGCAGATAGATATCGAATTGAATGGAAAACATATTGTTTCGGCTAATTTAGCAGATTGGACTTCTGGAACAACAAATCCAGATGGAACAGAGATTCCGGAATGGCTACCAATCCCGTATGCGAATATGCCAACAAAAGGTTATATTGGTTTGCAAGGGAAACATGGAGAATCTAATATTTGGTTTAGGAATATTCAACTGAAACAACTTTAAAATCATCATTATTATGAGACATATATCAAGAAGAGATTTTTTGAAGACAGGAGCTTTAGCAGCAGGTTTAACGATCGTACCAAATTCTGTTTTAGGTAAAACGCATGGGTTTACTTCACCAAGTGATAAATTGAATATTGCTGGAGTTGGTGTCGGTGGAATGGGCCGTGGTAATTTACGGAATATGAGTACAGAGAATATTGTGGCTTTATGTGATGTAGATTGGAGATATGCAGAGAAGACTTTCAATGATTATCCAAAAGCAAAAAAATTTAAAGATTGGCGTGTTATGTTCGATGAGTTCGGAAAATCAATTGATGCGATATTGGTTGCTACTCCAGACCATACACATGCAGGAGTTACTGCTCATGCTATTACATTAGGGAAGCATTGTTATACTCAAAAACCTTTAACTCATTCTGTTTATGAATCTCGTTTACTAGCAAAACTCGCTAAAAAATATAAAGTAGCGACGCAAATGGGTAATCAAGGAAATTCTTTTGATTGGTGTCGTCAAATAGCAGAGTGGATTCAATCCGGTGTTATTGGGGAAGTATATGAAGTTCATTGTTGGACAGATCGTCCGATTTGGCCTCAAGGATTAATGCGGCCTAGCGATAATCCGAAATGCCCGAAGACTCTTGATTGGGATTTGTTTATTGGACCGGCGCAAAAAAGACCATATAATCCAGTTTATACACCTTGGAATTGGCGGGGATGGTGGGACTTTGGAACGGGTGCTTTAGGAGATATGGCTTGCCATATTATGGACCCACTTTATTGGGCACTTGATTTGAAGTATCCGATAAGTGTGATAGGTAGTTCAACCTTGAGTAATTTATATTCGCCACCTCATGCACAAATTGTAACTTATACGTTCCCGGCTCGTCCCCCAAAAGGAAACACAAAAATGCCTGAGGTTAAGGTATATTGGTATGATGGAGGTTTAATGCCTCCTCGTCCGGAGGAATTAAAAGATGGACAAATGATGGGAGATGAAAATGGTGGTATTATTTTTATTGGGACAAAAGGGAAAATCATGACTGGCTGTTATGGAATGAATCCAACTTTATTGCCCGTATCTGATATGGAACATTTTAACCAGCCTAAGCCTTCAATACCAAGAGTTAAAGGAGGTAATGGCAATATTTGGTCTACGAATGCCCATGAGCAAGATTGGATTCGTGCTTGTAAAGAATCTCCAGAAAACCGAGTAGAATCATCTTCAAATTTCCAATTCTCCGGACCTTTTAATGAAATGGTAGTAATGGGAGTTCTTGCGGTACGTCTTTCTGGTCTTCATGGGCTACATAGAGAATTGTTATGGGATGGAGAGAATATGAAATTTACCAATATATCTCCTACTGACACAATTAAGATTGTAACAGTTGATGATTTTAAAGTTGTTGATGGTGATCCTCGTTTTGATCGTCGTTTTGCGGACTTTAATGCTCTTGATGTTGCGAATGAGTGGATTAAGCATACTTATAATAATGGGTTTAGTTTACCCAGTATGCCATTCTGAGAACATAGAAAGGTCGTGAACTTCTGTTGGATGTCATTTAGTTAAAGAGTATCTGTAGTAGATAGAGGTTATTTCTTTTCAAGAGGAAATAACCTCTTCTTATTTTTTTATTTTATATTTGTTCGGTCAATATGTGCTAGAGGAGATGGATGTAGAACGGATATACCTAGAACGATTACGAAGCGGTTCATACAGAGACTTTACGAAACTGTATGAATCATACGCTTCACGCTTATATGCGTTCGCATTGCACTTGACTCATTCTGATGCTCTTGCAAAAGATATTGTACAAGAGACTTTTATCAAAGTGTGGGTGCGGAGAGAACAGATTGATTTAGATATGTCTTTCAGTGCTTTCCTATTTACGATGGCCAAGAACCAATTATTGAATGAGTTTCGTAGGCAGGCAAATAGTCCACTTTTTTTGGAAGATGTTGTACTGAATGAGTCTGGAGATGGAGAGGAAACAGCGATTGAACGTAAATTATCTTTTGAGGAATTTAACCATAGACTGGAAATAGCGAAACAAAAGTTGACACCTCGCCAACGAGAACTGTTTGAGTTAAATAAGGAACAAGGTATAACTATAACAGAAATAGCGGCTAAAGCCTTTATTTCAGAACAATCTGTGCGTAACCAGTTATCGCAAGCCTTACATGTTTTAAGAAAGGAGCTCGGTAAGTATGCTTTGCTGTTCTCTCTTTTCTTTATCGGATAAATAAAATTGAAAAAATAATATTCTTATGTTTTATAACATCTAAAAAGACATGTTATAAATTAACGGCTCATGTGTATACCTTATAAAAAGGGTATTATGCAGGAATCACATACATATTATTTGCTCTCAAAGTACATGGATCATACGATCTCTACGGAAGAGTTGAAAACACTACGGCTTTTGGTTAATTTGTCTGATGATGATGAATTATCGTTGTCATTGTCTCTTTTATGGGAAAATGGGCGACCCTTTGAAGAGGTTGATGAGAGAATCATACGAGATATGTTCAGCGGGATTCAAAATCGAACGAGAAAAGAACGATTCGTTATGGTGTTTAGGAAACTGGCTCGTATCGCCGCAATACTATTAATACCTTTATTAAGTGTATTGTCTGGTTATTTATATTTCAATCCAGTCAATCAGGAGGAGGGTATTGGTAATTTAGTGGTTCATGCCGATAGAGGGGAAAGATCGGGGGTGACTTTACCGGATGGAACACAAGTAAAACTAAATGCGGAATCGAGCTTAAGTTACACTCACGATTTCGGTCGAGAGCTTCGACAGGTTAATTTAGAGGGAGAGGCCTATTTTGAGGTGACTCGGAATGAGGATAAACCTTTCGTGGTACATACAAAATATCTGGATATAGAAGTGTTGGGCACAAGTTTTAATGTGTATTCGTATGAACGGGAGAATGTCATGGAAATGGCCTTGATATCGGGACGGATCAAGATACAGACTTGTTCAGAGCCTTCTCGTGTCGTTTATCTAAAACCGAATGAAAAAGCATTGTTCAATAAAGAATCGGGTATTATAACCGTGGAGAAAACAGATAATCGATTTGAAACGGCATGGTTAAGAGGAGATCTCGTTTTCCGATCAACGACATTAAGTGATGTCTTGGCTAAACTAGAGCGTAGATATGGCGTGAATATCCATTTGAATGATTCTTCTTTAGCGAATGACTTATTTACCGGAAATTTTGATAGTGAATATATCGTAGAGGTAATGGACCTTTTAGAGAGGCATTATGACTTTACATATGATGTACGAGGAGATGATATCTTTATACATCCTTGAGCGAGTGAAAATAAAAATGTACAACCTTAAATCAGTTCTTATGCGACAAGATTCTTCATAATAAAAACGGAACCGAAAAATGGTCGAGATTTTCCGGTTCCCCAATTAATACTCCATTTACGAGAATGGCGATTAGGCCATAAAACGGATTGTATCAATTTAAAAAAATAATATATGTTCAAAAGTAGAAAAAATCAATGTAGCTATATAATTTTTTTGGCTCTATTTCTGTTTTTTAATCCTATTTTGGTATTAGCTCAGACAGGAAGTGTCACTCTTTCCATGAAGAATGCTACATTAAAGCAATTTTTTGAGGCTGTAGAGAAGCAAACCACATATATATTCTCTTATCGGGATGCTATAGTGGAAGGAAAGAAGGAGGTAACTTTAAACGTGACGAATCAGCCGATTCAGCGTTTGTTGGATGATGTATTGCATCAAAGGGACTTGCAATATACGATGACAGGCCATTCAATTGTCGTAACTTTAAAGACTGCAGGTAAAGTAAAGCAGGTATCTGGTACTGTGGTGGATAGTAACGGCGAACCGATTATCGGAGCGAATGTTGTTGAGAAAGGGACTACGAATGGAACGGTAACGGATATCTCGGGAAATTTCTCATTAAATATAGATGATACCGGTATTTTACAGATCTCGTATATTGGGTTTAATACTCAAGATGTAGCAGTGAACGGAAAATCAAGTTTAATGATAAACTTGAAGGAAGATACTCAAAAACTGGATGAGGTAGTCGTTGTTGGTTATGGCGTGCAGAAGAAGTCGAATGTAACGGGATCTGTGGCTTCTATTAAGACGGATGATTTTAATGATTTAAATATGGATGTGTCGCATGTTATTCAAGGACGTGTGGCTGGTGTCAATGTTTCCAATGGGAACATTATCATTCGTGGAGCGGCTTCTATCAATGGCGCGGATCCGTTGTGGATCGTGGATGGAGTGCCGGGTAGCGCTCCTAATTTTAATGATATAGAATCTATCGAGATCTTGAAGGATGCGGCTTCTACTGCTATTTATGGTGCCCGGGGAGCAGGTGGTGTGATCCTTGTTACCACTAAAAAAGGAAAGATAGGGAAACTTTCTATTAATGCGAGAGTAAACTTTGGAATAGAGACTCCGATCGATTTGCCGGATATGCTGCATACCGCAGACTTTATTGACCGGAAACTGGCGGCAGGCTTCCCTAATAATCCCAATTCCGGCTGGGATAATCCCGCTTCGCTACCAGATACAGACTGGGAAGATCTGGTTTGGCGTAATGCTTTTAGGCAAAACTATTTTTTACAGATGACAGGTGGTAATGAGAAAACTACATTTAATATGTCTGCGGAGTTCTACAAGAATCAGTTTATCGAACGTTATTCATTTGAGGATGCGGGTAATTTTCGTGTGGCTAGCCAGACAAATATAAGTAAACGTGTGAAATTTTCTGAGATCCTGACTGTTGGTTTTAATAATACGGATCCCCATTTGTATGGGCAGACGAATAATGATTATGTTTATTACCGCCAAGTTCCTACGATGGTGCCTTATGATAATACCAACGAAGCTGGTGGAGGTTGGGGGAAACATCCGGCAGGTGGTTACTACGAGGGACCTAATCATGTGGCTACACTAATGTCGCATCATGCGAATGAACGTAGGTTTTGGGCCCGGGCAAATGCGATTTTGGATTGGGAGATTATCAATGATTTAAAATTCCAAGCGAATTTCTCTGCCAATTTTGACTCCCATGCGAATAATTTGTTCTTAGAATCATGGAATTTGGGATCTTTGTCTCAACAGGATTATTACTCGAAAGATTATGGCTCCGGTTATGATTTACGTATGTTATATACATTGACTTATGATCATACTTTTGGGGAGAAACACTATGTAAAAGGTATGGTTGGCTACGAGGCTTATCGGGCGACGGCTTCTTCGGCAGGTGGTTGGAAAAACGGCTTCTTGGTTCAGCCTTCGGATGATATTAGTTTAGGTACGGGAGATAAAGATGTATCCGGAACGAAAACGGAAGGTCGTAGTTTATCCCAGTTCGCTCGTGTAAACTATGCTTATGATGACAGGTATTTGCTAGAGGCTAGTATTCGTCGGGATGGTTATGATAACTTTGGTCCAGAGAATCGGTTTGGTGTGTTTCCTTCGGCTTCTGTTGGTTGGAATGTGGGAAAAGAGAGCTTTGTAAAGGATAATATAACATGGATGTCTCAATTAAAACTGAGAGGAAGTTATGGTAAAATTGGTAACAATACAATTCCTCAATTCTTGTATGAACCTTCTTTTACGAATAATTATCTATATTATTCATATGATGGGCAAAATACGCAGAGAGGATTCTGGTATTCAAATGTTGCGAATGCTACGATTAAATGGGAAGACGTGGCCCAATGGAATATAGGTGTTGACGCAAGTTTTCTGGATAATCGCTTGAATACGACAATCGAGTATTATGATAAGAAAACTTCCGATATGCTGTATTCAGTAGGTGTGCCACCTTCTGCCGGGCCTTCTTCGGAACCATTTAGCGAGACCTCTTCTTATCGGGCTAATATCGGAAAGATAAGCAATAGAGGTTTCGAATGGATGGTTCAATGGAGGGATTCCTATAAAGATTTCAGGTATGACGTGGCTTTTACGTTGTCTACCAACAAGAACAAAGTGGTAAAGTTAAGTGACCAAGTGAATCCGATCATTTGGGCTGGAAGCGATGCGGCTTTGAATAGTTCTATTTATCGTACGGAAAATGGGCAACCGATGGGACAGATGTATGGGTATGTAGTGGATGGCATTATTCAAGACCAAGCGGAAATCGATGCCTTAAACGCTCAATCTCCGGATGGATTGTACCAACAAGCAGGTACGGCTCCGGGTGATTTGAAATATAAGGATTTAAATGGAGACGGAAAGGTGACGAATGAGGATAAGACATATATCGGTAATCCTTGGCCGGATTTGATGTATGGATTGAATATAAATTTGTCATGGAAAGGCTTTGATTTAAGTATGGGCTGGTTAGGAAACGCAGGTGTTGATGTCTTTAATAGCGCTAAGCTTTATGAAAGAAGTTTCTATGGCGACTATAATACGACTTATAAGGTATATGAGGCGTGGAGTCCGACGAACCGGGCTACTTCACATCCTCGAGTAACGAAAGAGGATCCGAATGGAAACTTCAAGAATGTCTCCTCTTATTTTGTGGAGGATGGTTCTTTCTTTAAATTGAAGAATTTACATTTCGGCTATAATTTACCGAAATCAATACTTTCTCATTTGAAGATAGAAGGTTTGAAGTTTTATATTAACTGCGATAATTTATTTATTATCACAAAGTTCCAAGGAGATCCTGAATTGGGTGGTGGATATTTGGAACGAAATATGTATTCTGTGAAACGGGCTCCCTCCACCCGCACCATTATGGGCGGTTTAAGTTTAACCCTCTAAATTAATAGGAAGATGAAGAAATTAGTTATATTATTAGCTGCTGCGTTAACTTTTAATAGTTGTTCGGATAGTTTTCTGGATTTATCAAATCCCAGTGCGTTATCTCCAAGTGTCTACCCTAAATCTATGGCGGATATGGAGACTATCGTAACTTCAGTTTATGCGAATATGGTCGCTGTGCCTTTGTATGGAAAAAGGGTTATGGCGAAAGGGACATTCTGTGTGGATCATACGGTAGATATGGCTTGGACTGGTGACGCCAACTGGAACCAGTTGGCGACCAATCAAGTGACTTCTGATAATGCTTACATTGGGACGTTATGGATTGGTTATTATAAAATGATTTCTTGTGCGAATACCGTATTGGAGCAATTGGAAAGAATCGACAAGGAGAAGTTTACGGATGCGGATTTAGCAAGACTTTCGCAGATGAAGGGAGAAGCTTTGTTTTGGAGAGGTTGGGCACACCAACAGTTAGTAGCGTTTTTTGGGGAGGGATATCCTTGCAACGGGGATGGCGATAAAAAAGGTGTACCTGTTCGTTTACAGGTAGCATCGACTCCGGATATGCTAAATATAGAACGTAGCACGGTGGCCGAGGTTTACGATCAGATCTTGAAAGATTATGAGGCAGCCAAACTTTTGCTACCTGCCGTATGGGAAGAGCGGGCGGACTATCCACGTCCAACCTCTGTTGCCGTTGCTAGTTACATCGGGCAAGCGAATTTGTATATGGGTAATTATGATGCGGCAAAGAAAGCGTTGAAAGAGGTTATTGATTCTTCCGGAAAAGAATTGCTCCCTTTCAATGAATATGCGAAGATGTTTAATGAGGATCAGGAGAAATTTAATAGAGAATCGATCTTAGAGATTAATTTCCGTAATGGGGATACTTCCGGATATTTTTGGTATGGAGAAGGTTCTCAATATGGATTGATCGCTGCCTTATGTTTCCAGAACGCAAGTGGAGATGTTGAGGCGGCCGGTTGGGGTAATATTTTCTTTCATGATGCGAATATTAAACGTTTTAATGGAGATCCTCGTCTGGATATCGCCGCTTTGCGTCCGGGAACTCCTGTTATTATGAATGGACAGCAGACGCAGGTTCTGAAATATAAGGATACGGAGGCTGACATTCAAGGTTGGAGCATGCGAAAATACAATCCGTTGAAAAGTACGGTGAATGAGTTGAATTTAGGGGTTGGTATTAATATGTATTTGATGCGTTTGGCGGATGTATATTTGATGTATGCGGAAGCTTGTCAGGCTACGGGAGATGAGGTAAATGCCCGGAACTATATGAATCTGGTAAGAAGAAGAGCTTATAATGGAGATAGTTCCCATGATATAACGGCTAGTGGAGAAGCTTTGAGAGATGCGATTCGGGAGGAACGTTTCATGGAGTTCTGCGGTGAGGGCGTACAACATTGGCAAGATGTTTGCCGCTGGAAGGTCTTGGATGAGGAGATTAGCCGTTGGTATGGAAAGACACGTGTTGGTAATCCGCATTATGATGCGAAAGATTTGTATTTCCCGATACCCAAGGTTGAAATGGAGAATAATCCGAATATGACACAAAGCATAGGTTACGAGAACGAGTAGATATAACTTGTTGAAAAGTTCATCAAAGAAAAGGAATAGGATAGTTCTCTTGGGATCGCTAATCCTATTCTTTTTTTATTCCTTTATGATCATATTAAATCTTATTGAATAATGAAGATGATAGATGTATCGAAAGTAAGAGTCTTTCGGGGGAGTCTCTTTGTATTGCTTATGCTCTTTATGCGGATAGGTTGGGCCTCAAATGATGATAGCACCTATAATATCGTGGATTTTGGAGCTAAAGGAGATGGAATAACAGACAATACCCAGTTCATCAACAGGACAATAGAAGCTTGTTCCTTGAGAGGGGGAGGAACGGTTATCATTCCGGAGGGAACGTTTTTGACAGGAAGTATTCTGCTGAAAAGTAAAGTAAACTTATTCTTAGAAAGTAATGCCGTAGTGAAAGGCATAAATAATCTGGAAAAGTACCGTTCTATATCCGATCTTAATCAAGATGAGGCTTATTATAAAGTAAAACCCCGGAATTGGAACAAGGCATTGCTTTTAGGAGATCAAGTTGAAGGTGTGTCAATTACAGGAGAGGGGGTAATCGATGGTGCCCATATTCAAGATAAAAAAGGTGAAGAAGGGATGAGAGGCCCTCATATTCTCTTTTTGTCGAGATCGAAAGGGATTAAGATATCGGGAGTTAAACTACGAAGAGCATCGAACTATGCTTTTATGAGTTATGATATTGAAAGGGCTTCTTTCGATAATCTTTTAGTGGAGGAAGGATGGGATGGGATTCATATTCGTGGCGGAAAAGATATCCGTATCCGAAATTGCCGTTTTTATACGGGTGATGATGCTGTTGCGGGTGGGCTATGGAAGAATATGGTAATAGAGAATTGCTATATGAACTCATCGTGCAATGGGATAAGGTTGATAATGCCGGCTACTGGTTTAAAGATCGTTGATTGTGAATTTAGAGGTCCGGGAAAATATCCACATCGGACTTCCGGTGAACAAAAACGTAGGAATATGCTTTCTGGAATATTGCTCCAACCGGGCGCATGGTTCCCTGCGTTTGGGGAAGTAAAGGATATATTGATATCTAGCTGTTCTTTTGATCAATTGGATAATCCGTTTCTAGTCACATTGAATGAGGGGAACCGGGGAGAGCGGATCTGTCTGGAGCATATAAGAGGTACACGTTTAATGAAAGCGGCCGCCTCGGTAGAGAGTTGGGGAGATAGTAGTTTGAAAGATGTCCGGCTTTCGGATGTTTCCTTATCGTATGTTGGAAACAAAGATCAAGAAATAGTAGGACGTACTCCCTCGAAGCCATTGACCGATTATCGTGCGCTCCCTTGCTGGGGGCTTTACCTTCATAATTTAGATCGAGTGATTTTACGGAATGTTCGGTTAGATTGTGAGAATGGGAAAGTTGGCCCAGCCTCTTGTTTCGATAATGTGGGGTCCGTGGAGATTTATAATGTAAGTTTTTAATCTTAAAAAGAATTAGTATGCGAAAATATCTTTTGTTTTGTCTAGCTTTTTGTGTATTGGGTTGTTTGGCTCAAGATTTGATTGTCCGTCCGAACGATCCTATTATTTATAAGAAAGAGGGCGGTGCCTTTTTATGGCTGGGGGATACGGCTTGGGAGTTATTTCATGTATTGGATAAGGAGGAGATCGTTCATTATCTGGATAACCGGCAAGAAAAGGGCTTTACGGTAATACAGGCTGTTATCTTATCTGAACTGGATGGTTTGGATAAACCGAATGCGTATGGATATTTGCCCTTGGTTGATAAAGACCCTACCCAAATCACGGAAGGGTACTTTGAGTTGGTGGATTTTGTGATTCGAGAGGCCGGCAAACGAGGAATGTATATAGGGCTTCTACCTACTTGGGCAAACAATGTGGTAGAGAAAGACGGAAATCCAGCATTGTTTAATCCAGATAATGCGTATACATACGGGAAAATACTGGGAACCCGATATAAAAATGAAGCTGTAATATGGATTCTTGGTGGTGATAGAAATGTGGTTACGGATAAGGAGTTCGAGATCTGGCAATCTATGGCGAAAGGAATTCAGGAGGGAAATGGAGGAACACAACTAATGTCCTATCATCCGACGGGAGAGATTTCCTCGCATTATTGGTTCCACAATGAGTCTTGGCTATCATTCAATATTCTCCAAAGCGGGCATTACCGCCGGATGGATCCGGTATATCGTTTTTCGGGTATGTATGCTCAATTGAACCCGATTAAACCGTTTGTAAACGCGGAACCTTCATACGAGGACATACCGGTTCTTTTCTGGGAATATTTTGATTATGCTAAGTTCGGGAAGAAAAAGGAGGACATAATAGGTGATAACGGATTGATTAAGGATACGACTTATTTTACGGATGGAATTTACGATGACTATGATATTCGTATGCAGGCTTATTGGACTTATTTCTCTGGAGCTGCCGGATATACATATGGGAATAACGCTATTTGGCAAATGTATAAGCCGGGTGGTAAATATCATGTACCATGCCTTACGTTTTGGGATGGTGCGTTGGATAGGCCGGGAGCCGAATGTATGCGCTATGTAAAGTCTTTGTTTACGATGTATCCGTTAGATCGTTTCCGTCCGGATCTATCCGTCCTGTTCGGAATTAATTACAATGACGCAAGCTATATCACTCCCGTTTTAGCAAAAGATAAGACTTTTATTTTAGTTTATTTGAGTCAAGGGCAGGATGTAAGAATACAAATGAGTAAATTGCGATCTTTAGGTAAAGCTTATTGGTTCAATCCGAGGAATGGGGCGAGAACCTTGATCGGACCGGTCGAGAATAAGGGAATTCGTACATTCAATGCGCCCGGAGAAGCGGGAGAGAGGGGAAATGATTGGATCTTAATTTTGGAGGCGGATGATAGGTAGACGATGTATAAATTTTAAATAATAAAAGTCATTATGAAGAAGATCAATGTTTTGCTGTTAGCCTTTTTGCTGTTAAGTTTTTGGGCGAATGCCCAGCAGTATCCTTTTAACGGGTTGGATATGAATATGGGAAACCTTTCTCGTTTGTCGAATGCGCAGAGTCGTTCGATCAGTCCGGAGAATTTTACGGGGGAGAAAGGGAAAGGAGCGATGGCTGATCCCGTGAGAGATAAGGATGTCCGGAATAAGGCGAATGCGGCCGGCCCAGCGAAAGATTTGGGGAAAGGCTGGAAAGTAAATCCTTTTATTATCGTGAAACCGGGGGAGACAGTTACCATCGCGGAGATTGATGGCCCGGGGGCTATCCAGCAGATATGGATGACTCCCACTGGCAACTGGCGATTCTCGATACTCCGTATGTATTGGGACGACGAGAAAGAGCCTTCGGTTGAATGTCCGGTCGGGGATTTCTTCGCCAGTGCTTTTAATGAGTATGCCCAACTATCTTCGTTAGCGGTCTGTGTAAACCCCGGGAGCGCTTTCAATTGCTACTGGAAGATGCCGTTCCGTAAGAAAGCACGCATAACATTGGAGAATATTAACAATGCGGAAGAGATGCGTTTGTATTACCAAATTAATTATACCTTGACGGAAGTGCCGGAGGATGAGGGATATTTCCATGCACAGTTCCGTCGTTCCAACCCGACACAAGGCTCTAGCCATACGTTGGTGGATGGAATCAAGGGAAAGGGACAATATGTTGGAACTTATTTGGCTTGGCGTGTCAATGATAACTGTTGGTGGGGTGAAGGAGAGATCAAGTTCTATATGGATGGCGACAAGGAATACCCGACAATCTGTGGAACAGGTACGGAGGATTATTTCTGCGGTTCGTATAACTTCGAGAATCAGAAAACACATCAGTACCAAGAATTCACCACTCCTTATGCGGGAATGCACCAAGTGATCCGTCCGGATGGCCTATATCGGGCTGTTACGGCGTTCGGCTTGTATCGCTGGCATATCTTGGACCCGGTTCGTTTTGAAAAGGATCTGAAGGTTACGATTCAAGATTTGGGTTGGCGGCACGACGGTAGGTATAATAACCAGAAGTCGGATATCTCATCGACTACTTTCTGGTATCAGGCGGAACCACACGCTAAATTCCCGGCATTACCCAGTAAGGATGATTTGGAGATTCCGAGATGGTAAATGGCCTGTGGTAAGATGTTAAATGTTATTTCCGATTAAACCTTTCCTTTTTATCGATGTCTATTCTTTCGAAGCGCTTCATAAACAGGTAATTTATAATAAAAGTAATAAGTAGTAGTTTATGAAAAAGGTAATAGGATTGTGTTTGGTTGTATTGTTGAGTTCAACTTCTGTGTTCGCTCGTGAGAACAGGCGTATGGACAAGCGTAAGATGGATCCGTCCGCACGTTGCGAGAAGATGATCGCCGACTTGAAGCTGGATGAGAAACAAGCGGTGGAGTTCCGTAAACTTCAAAAAGAGTATATGGAAAAGGCTCAAAAAGAACGTGAGGCGATGAAGGCTGAGCGTGAGAAGCAACGGGAAAAGATGTTGGCCATGCGTGAGGATAAGAACGCCCAGATGAAAAAAATATTGACGGAGGAACAATACAAACAATATCTGGAAAAACAGCAGCCTAAAGGGAATAAACATGGCAGAAAACATCTAGGTAACGGACGTAGATAAAGAAGTCTATAGATAGATAAAATGGCCGGGGTAGCGATTATCCCGGCCATTTTAGTTCTAATCGGCTGCTTCAACCACATACCAAGTATATCCGTTGGCAGGGATTTTAACCGTAAGCTCCACCGTATAGTCCCGGTTCAGTTTGTAGGTGACAGGCTTTTGCTCTTTTTCCCGGATGCGGGCTGTTTGTGTCAGGCCGGTATAATAGAGTGGAATATGGATCGTACGGGTGATCTCTTGATGGGTCGGATTGAAGAACATGGCTAGACCTTTCTCCTTCTTGTGAGGATTGACGTGTATGAACCCGTCCCAGTCTCGTGCGTCCGGCCGGCGTAAGTGGATCATATCGCTGTTGAGTATATCGCGGTATTTCTTATACCATTGAATAACCTCGGTTACGGCCGCTTGGGTTTCCGGGGTATCATATAGGCGTGGCCCTCGATAGCAAGCTTGGACACCAGCTCCGTAATTTTGCATCATATGTGTTTTGTATTCGAACAAGTGTTCGTGGAGGGGCTCCAAGGTGGCGGCCTCTCCTCCTCCTTGATACTCCACGAGAGGAACGAAGCTCCAGCATGCCGAAGCCATCCGATCCCATGTACCATCATAATTCAATTGGCGGGCATGGATGATCTGCCTGTCCCGGGGAAGCGACCAGTTGGCTTCACGGTAACCAATGCCTGTCTTGGTAGACCCGTTCAAGAAATAGAAATCGGGAACATTGATATAAATGCCATTCTCGCACATCCAACGATAGAGATCGGTTATCTTATGGAACTGATTCCATTGGGAATCTTCCAGCCCTTTATGATAGGTATGGTGGGTGGAGGCGCATACGTCGCCGGGATAGGAGCCGTCGTGCTCGAAGCAACGCATGCCCGTACGCTCGAAGAAGGTTCGTATATGATGGAAATACTCATATCCCCAATCGCTGCACAGGCAGGGAGCGCTACCGAAACGCATGCCTCCCCGTTTGCCCGTCTTGGGATTGATAACATCCACCTCGTCGCTGATCCAACGGCTTGATAAGAGGGAGTAACATCCTAACTCTACACCTTTGCCGCGGGCGTAATCTACCAAGGATTTATATTTGGCGATATTTTCTTCCGAGATATCCTCGGCGTTCAATCCAGACCCGAAGCTGATGATCACCATCTCGTAGCCCACGGTAGCGCATTGATCGATAGCGGTACGAATAACATCCGGATCGGAAGAGGTAAGGTGCATGAAGATCGGATTCTCCGTAGCCCATGGAGCTACCGTATAATGAAAGCGTCGTTTGAACAAGCCCTTCCGTTCCCGGTCATCGCTGTCGAACGGCATCTCGTATACGCTGAAGGACTTGAACTCCTGGCCCGCCGCTAGGGTATAATCGGGACCTAGCTTGGGCGATACGTCTAATATGCAAGGCGTGAGCAAAGGATAGTTGCGTTGGGAGGTATATTCCGGATCGGCTACCCATTTCTCCGTGATATCGGTTTCCCGCTCGGTAAACTCTCCGCCACAAGCATAATCGCTTTCTATATGTATGTTCGGGAGCCTGAATTTGGAGGGATCTCCACCGCCGGGAGACTCCGGTTCGGCGAATGCCAGATATTCCAATTGAAAGGCATCGATATCTATGGACTGCGGGGTCTTGTTGGTAACCTCCATACTTTTCCGGATAACCGGGATATGATCGTATAAGTCGTAATGGAGTTCTACGGTGACACCTTCTGTTTCTTTCTCTCCTTTCAATACGAAAGTCAGTCTTTTCCCTGTGGGTACGTTCTTATTCAGTGCCCAGCGGCTTCTGGCCCATTTGATATCTTCCTGCAGCTCCTCTATGCGGAAATCCTCAATGAGAAAAGAACCGGAGCGGGTAGTCATCTGCTCGACCCATTCCATCTGGAAGTATCCGCGCTCGGGCTGGCCGGCCAGCCCGCCAAGTTCCCAACGTTTCCCGTCAATCGTCAAACTGCCTTCGCTACTTACGGCACGAAGCATACTTTCTCCGGTCATCCGGTTAAAGATATCTAGAGTGGAGAGATTGGGCAAGACACGGAACATACGTGCTACCATTCCGTTTGACAATAAGATGCTTTTGCCATCGGGAGTCGCATATATGCCGGCTTTGGATCGTGAGGGTTGTAAAAGCCAGTCGAAAGAGGTGTTTTCCAAAGGAAGCCCTTGTTGGGGCAATCGCTTGATTTTATCAAGTAATTTCTTCTCCGTACCGGATGATACCTCCGGCCCTTTCCCTTGATAGCTTGTGGAGATGATCGAGGGGATGATCTCCATATACTCTATTTGGGGCGTGATCCATAAGGCATGATCTCCGCTGGGGCCATCGTCGGTAGGCTCTACGATAAGGTCCAATATCTTTATGCCATTTAGGGGGATATCGATTGTTTTCGGGGCGTCGCCAAGTTTGACGATACCGCTGTTATAAAGCTCCTTGTCATCTCCTTTCAAGATAAATAAGACCGAGCCCGGATGTACCTTTCCGTCTTTACCTTCTAGACCAACAAATGTCTTGGCGTTTTTTCGGGTATCGAAATACATTTTCGTTCCGTCAACAAAAGGGATAACCGTGAGGCTTTTATCTGTATAATCGATATGTGAGTCGGCGATCCCGACCTGTGCTTGAAAGCGTGACGCATTCTTGTGTAAATCGATCTTGATATGGCTTTTGGCTTGTACCCCGATCACGTCATCATACGTTTTTCCTTGTATGGAGGCGGGCTCGTTGGTAACTGATTTCCCTTTGACGGCGCCACCGTAGGTTTGGTAGGATTTATTTAGGTCCATGTCCATAAGCCGGATTTCGTTCTGGCCCATGGCGTAGAGACCGGCAAATCCCGAAAGGATAGCTGTAAAGATAAGTTTATTCATAAAATCCAGTGATAAAAGAGCGTGTTATCAATGATAAAAATAAGGTGCTTCAAAAAGACTTCTTTTGAAACACCTTATTGGGTTTATAATCTAGTTTCGTTCTATTATAATGTCGTAAGTTTTAAATTACGCCAAAGAACCTTGATGCCTCCACCGTCGTGAATCTGAAGGGCGATGCGGCCTTTGCCGGCTCCGATCTTCTCGTCATTCAAGTTTACCATTTCCTGTCCGTTCAGCCAAGTCTGTACGTTGTCGCCTTGTACCTTGATACGCATCGTGTTCCAATCGCCCTCTTTCAATATATTCTCTTTCTCGTCCGGAATCTGAACCAGCCAGCCACGTCCGTACGACTCATAGATACCACCTGTATCGTGACCCTTCGGAGCTACTTCTACCTGCCAGCCGTTTACTTTCACGCCTTCCTCTACGAAAGAGCGGATGAATACGCCGGAGTTTCCGTCAGCCTCTTGCTTGAACTCTACGGTTAGATCGAAATCATCGTAATAATCACGGGTAGCGAGATAACCGTATTGTTTGTCGGGACCGCTTTCGCAAACCAATAAGCCGTCTTTTACGTACCATTTCTCCGTACCGTATGGTTCCCATCCCGTCAAATCCACGCCGTTGAACAAGTTCACTTCCTTACCGGTCTTACGGGGAAGTTCCTTGATCTTCAAGTTACGGAAAGATGCGGGATAACCATGATCTTGCAAACAAAGCACACCTTTTTTCGCCAATCCGTATTCCGGTGCGTTGGCCCATTTACCGCTATTTTTCTTAGCGTGCCAATCGTCTGTCCATGCCTCGAACTCAACGATCTTTTGTCCGTTCAACCAATGTTCCACATGTCCGTTATCGAATACGATCTTGGAGTTGTTCCATTCGCCTTGCGGATTCACCTTCATCTTGGATTTATCCGGCAAGTGCATCGCGTAATCTACGCCTAATTTCTGCCACTCTTCCAATGGCTCCGGGAAGTTCGGCTCGTCGATCAATTGATACTCCGGCCCTGTTACGTAAGGAACAGCGTATTGGGGACGCTCTACCACGTGGTACAACATACCGCTATTGCCCCCCTTGGACAATTTCCAGTCCCAAGAAAGCTCGAAGTTCTCATACTCTTTATCGGTTACGATGTAGCCACTAGCGTCGCTGCCATCACCTTTGGCTTGGATACAACCATCCACTACATGCCAAGGCTGTGTCAATGTAGTCCCGTTGTAATCTTTCCAACCATCCAATGTCTTTCCATCAAAAAGCAGGACCCATCCGTCAGCGATTTCCTCGGGAGTAAGTGTGTTTTGTTCTTGACTGGCACAAGAGGAAAACAAGGCCAGCGATACCGCACAAGAGGCTAACAAGCTTGTGGCGGCTGTTTTTTTCATTACAGATTCCATGTAAATAAAGAATTTAGGTTGATAAATTGTAACTGAATGGCAAATTTACGTAAATATCTTTGATATCTCTCTCTGTTGGAGGAAAAACGCTTCTCTCCCTAGGAAATACTTCTCCAAGAGCCTATATATTCTTTGTCGGATAAGCTCTATTTCTTAATTTGGCGGCGCTGAATTTATATTCACAGCCGCTGAATATACAAATGCCGCCGCTGATTGTAAAATCAGTGGCGATAATTTAAGAATAGAATAGGTACCGATCAGGTTTACCTATAGGTACGCATAAGTTTTATTCTGGCACAATCAACTTTTATATGTTTTTGTGGAAAAGAATCTGGATAATACTTGTTTAATCGAAGAATAATATAGATATTGCATGCATCTAATAAAGACTGAAATACCCTGCAAACCATATGATAACAATAGGCACCTTAAAACTAGATTTAGTTGCGGATCGGGAACCTTTCGTTCATGATTTATATGGTCGTTGGGATACCTTTAACCGAACCTCTTTAGAAGGGATCGTGGATGAGATTTTAAGCCGTTATGATACGGAAGATGAGTTGATCCGGATCGAGAGTTTAGATTTGGATCTAGGTGAGCTAGAAGAAGATGAATTCTATGAGCAATTCCCCCGTAGACTGGCGGAGAGACTGGACGAGACTTTCGCTTCTTATTTGCGAAGTAAAGAAGAGCATCCAGACCGAATAGCAGTTGTTCCCATCAGGCAATCTTGGCTGGAAGTATTTACCTATTATATGTCGCACGGGTATTGGCCTTGGCTGGAAGAGGAGCGACTCACCTTACCGGAGCTTCTGGATAAATTAGTACGAACATCTTCGATAGAATTAAGTCATTTCCTGCGTGAGAAGGGAAAGGCGCTTACCATTCGTAAACGTCTAGTCTTTCAATTGGATGATATCTATCAAGAACGTTTGGTACATGTGGTGGTACCCTCGGAAAGCTCGTTTATAAACGCTTATGCCCGTTTCTTGCAAGACTCTTATCCCGAGATAAAGCGTCCGGAGATAGGGAAGAATGATTACAGAAACGCTATCTGGATAATCCTATGGGGATATTTATTATCTCAGGATCAAGGCTATTTCAACCGGAAACAAATGGTGACGTACGCACTGCGGGAATTATCCGGCTATTATTCCATTTATTTTGTGGATTTACTGGGGATGCTGACGTATGATTTAGATAAGTTCGCCTCTACCCGCTTGTTCATGCCCGAGTTACTGTCGCTTTTGAAGGATATCCGGCTAGAGACATTATCGGAAAAGGAATTCACTAAAAATTTCTCTCTTTTTTCTCTGGAAGAATTGAAGGCTTTGCTCGTGCGGCGGGAGAAGAGCTTGACTTTCTTATCCGGGTATAATGAGGAACAGATTTACCTGATCGTGGAACAGGTGATCCCTGCGGAGAGTCCGTTTGTCATCGACTATGCGAGAGCGTTGGATAAGGAGAAGGAATTGGGCATGCTCGAAGGGAAAGCCGGGAATGATTTCCGGGTGCTGAAATGGGTGTTTATCTTCGAGGTTATTCTCGGTAGAAGTGGAAGCGTATATTCCCGCCATCAGTTCGCTTTCTCCGTGTTAAAGGAGTTGGCGGCGCATTATAATCTGACGGTGATGGAGTTGTTGGGATATTTTTACCGTACCTTGGCTAGTGGACTGCTAACGGCTTATCCAGCCGTTCGGGAATTGATCATTGCTTTGTACTTGAATGCTATCGATGATTCTCCCGCCGGTATATCCGTTTATTACCCGGAAGATTTGAAAGATCGGTTGGCTTGTGCCGTTGCTTTATCCGTTTCTTGCGCGAGGAGCAAATCTATTCGGTGGTCGAGCAAACCGTTCCGGTGGAAAGCCATTTCATTATACGGTATGCCCAGACGCTGGATAAGGGGAAAGAGCAAGGGCGTTTGGAAAGAAGGGTGGGTGACGAGTTCCGGCTGTTGAAATGGGAATTTATCTTTCTGGTGCTGTTTAGTGCGCCATTGTCCGCTTTTAGCCGGAAACAATTCGTACGTTCGGTGTTGGGACAGTTCTCTGCCCATTATAATATCACGGTGCGGGAGCTGATCTCCTATTTCCATGAGGGAACACATGGGGAACATCCATGGGTCCCGGAAGAGTTACGTGAGATAATAGATCTGCTGTACGAGGATATGGATAAGGAATCTCCCGAGCCTTTATTCTCTGTTTGGTTGAATGAGGAGAGGAAAGCCTATCGGTTCGGGCAATTTATAATCACGGGCCGTGCCGATGAACCGCTGGGCGATCTATTCGAGTACGTGAGGGACTTGGAGAAGACGAACCCGAAAGTCTTACTGGACCAATTACGGCAATTGAAGGATATTCCTTCATCCGGAATAAGGGTGGAAGAACCGATAGAGGCCGCTCGTATCTTCGCTTCCTTATTACTGCTTGTCATCCGTGAATACGGTCTGGCTTTTCCGAATCAGGTATCCTTGATCCAATACCTTACGAATGTAAAAGAGAATCGTACATTTGGAGATGCTGCTCGGCTGCGCTTGTTATTGCATGAGTGTATGTTGGAGAATATGGATGCGTTTACACGTACCATGGATGCTTTACTGGGCACGAAACCGGGGAAAGCGCCCGAGCTTCCCATCCGTACTGCTTTTCCCGCTATCTATCCGTCCAATTCCAAAAAAATGGAATTATTGGAGGAATTATATACAGGGGCGACTCCCGCTTTGCGCTTACTTGTAGAGGAGGTAATCCGCTTGTTTCGTCTCAATAGCTTCGGGTTGGAAGAGAACCTTTGGTTGGGGTGGTTACAGGCTCTTTCCGGCAACGTTTACCGGAATTATTCCAAGGATGGATTGTTGTTCCTCTTTTGGCAGCGTTTGAGGGAGTCTGTGCCAGAGGAGGAATTACGTAAGATCGAGACTTTTATAGGGCGACATATAACTAATTTACCTGAATTGTCAGTTTTTATATATCAACTTAAAAATAATATGAATATGAACGTTTTGAATGGCCAGTTAAAAGACCATGGCGTATCTATTGACAATGCGGGCCTAGTGATCATAGCCGTCTACCTGCCAATGCTTTTTAATCGGTTAGGCTACTTGAGTGATGACAGGCGTGACTTTAAATCGAAAGAATGCCAAGTGAAAGCTATTTTTGTGTCCCAATGTTTTGTGACGGATGAGAAGGAAATCCCGGAGTCAGAATTATTCTTAAACAAAGTCTTGACGGGCTATGACAACAGCCCGGAACCGCTTCCTCGCTCGTGTGATTTAACCGAGAATGAATTGGAGATCATGGAACAATTGAAGAAAGCGGTACTTATGAATTGGGACAAGATGAGGCATACAAGCTGGGAAGGTTTTCAAAAAACTTTTATCCAGAGAAAGGGAATGTTAAAAATGGAAGAGGATAATTGGATGCTAACGGTCGAGGAGAAGCCTTTTGACATCTTATTAGACTCGCTTCCTTGGAACTTCAAGCTCGTTAAAGCTCCATGGATGGAAAAAATGCTTAGAGTAAAGTGGCGGTAAAATACTATTAAATGATAACATTATGAATGCGGATCGGATACAGATTCAAGAAGGACCTTCGCAGGTCTTTCAAAACCGTAAAGGTGAATCAACACAATTGATGGAAGATAATCGGGTACAATCTGTCTTGCAGGCTAAAATGGTGGAAACTATGCAACGTGACGCGATGGATGAGGATGATTTGCAGCAAGGTAAGTTCGCCGTTCAGCGGGATGTGGAAGATGAGGATGAGCTTCTTCAAGGAAAATTTGTGGCCCAACGGCAAACGAAGAACCAGACAGGGATTCCGGATTATGTAATCCAAGGCATGGAGTCTTCCTTCGGGACGGATTTCTCTTCGGTACGTGTACACCCGGATTCATCGAAAGCGCCGGAGGTTGGGGCTTTGGCATATACGCAAGGTACGGATATCCATTTCGCCCCGGGACAATTCAAACCGGATACGTCTGCCGGACAGCAGCTATTGGGACATGAGTTGACACACGTCATCCAGCAAGCAGAGGGACGTGTGCAGCCTACTACCGAGGTAGGTGGAATGGCCGTTAACGATGATTTATCCTTGGAACACGAGGCGGATGTGATGGGCGCTAAAGCTGCTTCTGTCTTATGAACGAGTGGATCGATTGGTTCCAGCGGGTATTGGATGTCTCTATTCGTTTGTATTTCCGGCAGGAGTGCGATTTATCTTCCGTCTATGATATCGCACTCCCGAAGGCAGGACCGCTTTGGAAGGCGTTGTTGCCGGAACAGGTCGATCCTACTTTCGATGAGTGGATGGTGTTGATGTTGGCCTTAATGCCTCATCTTTCTCCGCAGGTGTTGGATATTTTCTTTGTGCATAATAAGAATTTTGACCGTCCTTATACGGAATTTGGCGGTTGGAAAGGACTATCGCACGGAGGATTCTTGCCAACGGGCGAGACGGCCGTTTTCCTGTTGGCGGGCGATCGTGTGGAACGCCGTCTGGAAGTGGTTCGTCTATTTCGTGAGGAGCATTGGTTCCATATGTATCACGTCGTTGGCTTGGAAGGAGCCGGGAATGGTGAACCGTTCTTGAGCGGACAACTGCGTATATCGGAGGATTTCTTGTACCGTTTATCTTTTGAGGGAGAATATAAGCCGGACTATAATATGGGTTTTCCGGCCAAACGGATTAGTACGACTTTGAATTGGGAAGATGCCGTATTGCCTTATTATGTGCGTGAGGAGTTGGAAGAGATAAATAATTGGATTACGGGTCATCGAGTCATCCTTTCGGACTGGGGATTGAGTCGTTTTTTGAAGGCCGGTTACCGCACTTTGTTTTATGGCCCGCCGGGAACGGGTAAGACGCTTTGCGCGACCTTGATCGGCAAGAAGAACGGGATGGATGTATATCGTATCGATCTTTCCATGATTGTCTCCAAATATATCGGCGAGACTGAAAAGAACCTTGCGAATGTATTCGACCAAGCGGAAAACCGGAATTGGATTCTCTTTTTCGATGAGGCGGATGCCTTATTCGGTAAACGAACCTCGACGAACACTTCTAATGATCGCCATTCGAATCAAGAGATCGCTTATTTGCTGCAACGGATCGAGGATTTCCCGGGAACCGTTGTTTTGGCCACAAACTTAAAGAGTAATATTGATGAAGCTTTCTCCCGTCGTTTCCAGTCTATTATCTATTTCCCAATGCCGGATCAAGACTTACGTGAGGAATTATGGCGTAGAATGCTTCCCTCTTCTTGGCTACCTGCGGATGCGGACAAAATGATTCGTATGGCAGCTACTTATGAGTTATCGGGTGGCTCCATCTCGAATGTGATCCGGCGTTGTGCCCTTCGGTTGCTAAAGCAAGACACTCCCCGGCTAGATTCCGATATCTTATCTATGGCGATCCGCCGGGAATTGAATAAAGAGGGCCGGTGGTGATTTAAGGCAACGGCTCTCTTTCCCGGTGCCCGATCGGTACGATGATTAAGAGAAAAAAGAAGAGTGGGAGCGCCAACAGTATCATTTGGGTCCATATGTCGAAAGTTTCCCGCGAGGATACGATATTGGTGATTAGGTATAATACCAATACGATCTCGGATATGAATACCAGTAATAGAGGCAAGACATATCGCTTATAATGTTGTGCCAACATGTAGAACTTACTGGATGTCATATACAGGTTGATTAGGATTAATAGTATGAGAAATAGGAATATATCACCCAATACGAAATAAATAAGCATCGGGTTGGAGAATTCCGTATTTGCCAGTTGCGCCAGATCATCGGAGCAACTGGTGAGTTGCTCGCCTTGCGGAAAAGGATTTAGCAAATAGAATAAAGAGTTGAAAAGATTATCTAGTAAGGATACCTCGCATTCTTCCTCATACATGACCATCTTGAGTACTGGTTCTTGCTTATTCTCTCGATTTTCGCAAGTAGTTACAGGAACGCCCATTTCATCGTAATCGACAAAACAAAGGCGGTCTACCAATTGGTATTTCAATAGAATGGATAGATAACCGATATGCTTTTTCTCCTTGATAGGGAATATGACATTTAAATCGTAGTTTCTATATATTTTATTACCCATCACACAAAAGGAATCAATTACGAAACTGGTGGACTTCACGAATTGTACAAGTTCTCTCCGGTTCTCCAGCTTAAAATCGAAATCAGGGAAGTAAAGAGTCAAGCCGTTGAGTTTCCGGAGAGACGGGTTCCGGTTGATCGTGCCGGTATCCTTTGTGAATAAGTTATTTAAAAGAGCCATCTGGGATTCTTTCGATCTTAGGAAATCATTCGTCGCTTTTGAGTTTCGGAATAGGACCAGCAAATCGACAGGCGTATCCGAATAAACGGGCATATCTACCAGACACTCCTGTTGTTGCCAGTCGCTTACTTGACTAGGTTGCCCGCTTTCTGTATCCACTACATACCCTAGATATTCCATCCGGCTGAATTTCCGGATAAGGCCTGCCGGTAATTGCTCGTATACGGATTGCAACCAATACGGCACGATGGGAAAAGCTCGTTGGTTGTATTGACTTAGGCGTTCGGATAGGCGTTCGGTTTCCGATGATGCGCCATCTACCTTGAATACGGGAATACTGCAATTTCCCTTTTTCTTTTGTGTGGCGATCTCTTCTTTGCTACGTTTATCGAAATAACAGAAGAACGTACGAATCGTGGAGGGACGCAGCTCACGCACGGATAGCAACCAGTTCTTTACGGCTTGCGTGTAAGTGGTGTCGTAAACGAATGGGATGAAATCGGTTTCCCGGTATCCAATGGCGTCTTCTTCCCAAGGCGTGATGTTGAGGGCGATGGAAAGGGGAGCTTCTTTGATGAAAAACTCAATCGTTCCGCTTCCTCTGATGGAGGGATTCTCGTCCGGATTATCCAGAACTCCTGTAACGTCTTCTGTCCATACGGGGCAAATGATATAGCCTTGTTTATCGGAGTTGAGCAACGATTGCATATTATCCATATCTCCGGTTTTGCCCTTGAAGAAATACATATTCTCGACGGTAGGGGGAGGCAATATCCTTTCCGGTTCTCTTTTATTGAAATAATACCACAAAGCTTGCGTTACTTTGACTGGGCCGGGCATTGCATCGAAGAAGCGGAAGAGAGGATCTGCGTTGGCCTTATTCTTGGATGCGGTTAATAACTCGTTTCCGAACAACCAAGGTGTATATGCACATTGTTCCACATGATCTGGTAATAAGGAACTCGGGGACTGTAAATAACCCAAACGCAATATCGCTTGGTTCGCGTCCGGATTTATTACGAAAGTGAAAGCGTTCCCCAATTCAGCGGGATAGACGATATAACTGCATTGCTCCGTTAAGATACGCTGGGTGATCGAGTCCATAAGAGCTTGATAGGAGACGATCGGGGTACGAATCTCTTCCAGTTCCAATTCGGTCCGCTCTCCTAAACTCCGGAAATAATCCAATCGCTCCGAGAGACTTCTTTGGGCGTTAACGGCTTGTGCCATGATTACATGAAGTAATAAGCCCAATAAAATGCCGTGGTAGGTAGTTCGATATCTGGTTGACATAAGGGTAAATTTAAAGTTCTATATTTATTCGTATCAGATTATTCTTTAAGATTTCTCCGGTGCGGTCAATCTCTTTGTCGTCTTTATCGGCCCACGCTTTTCGCCATGCCTTATAGTCTTTGACAAATAGGGCTAGCTCTTTCGGAGGAAGCCAATGAACCGTGAATCGTAGATGTGCCGGTATCTTCTCTCGCAAGAATTCTTCAAGACGAAGCTGAAAATCCGGCCGTTGCCGCGTACGTTCTGTTTGTGAGAGGATTGCCGTTAAGGTAAATTCCCGGGAGGGGACTGGATGATCAGTCGCCTTCGGTGAATGCAGGAGTATGTTTTCCAGAATGAAAATTTGCTCTTTCGCATCTTCCCATCCGAGTATGGAATAGAGATATCTTTCCAATCCGGAAAGGGAGTCTGCGTCGAATAGATTACAGCCTAGATACCGGTCCCGGATAAGTTCCGGTAGTTGTCGCAGGAACCGGACTCTTCGTTGACGGTTTATCTCTTTATGGGAGTAGCGGAGAAAAGGCTGGTTGCTATTTTCGCCGTAGATTTTATCCAACGTATCCAATAGCAGATCTTTGTTTTGTTCCATAGAAGCGGAACCGGGGGTTCCCATATTTAAGGCCATCCAATCTTTTAGATGGTTCATTTCTTTATGTCCCTCCGAAAAGAGATGGTCGAATATAGAAAGATATGCCTTGAATGAATCGGTAAACGAGTCCTTGTAGCAAATCGGGAAATCATTTGTGACGCTATAATCATTCAGATGGATATGGCGACTGTCCATGAGGATCGATTTGGCTTGTTTTTTCTGTTCTCGTATCGCATGGTTGATATTATTCCGCGAATGCAAACGATTCAATACTTTTGTGGCATTAATCTCTACTGCTTGTTGGTTTTGGTAAAGTCGTATCTTGATTTGCTCAGGGGAAGATAATGCCAATGTATAGGCGTATTCACCCTCTTCAAAACCTTGAAATTCCAAAGAGTGTATCGATAGAACCCCTTGTATCTGCTTGATCCCTTTGAAAAGCTTGTATATGGGAAGCGCACTACCTGTATAATGACTTCCCGGTGCGAATAATTGAATCGCCTCCGTATAAATGGCGATCAAGGTTTTTTCCGGAGAGATGCTACCGTCTATATCGATATTTCCAATAAGTAATAAAGGTTTTCTTCTTACGAAATGGATTGCGTGTAGGGCTTCTCCTAAATTCCGGTTCGCGTGATATAGTTCCTCAATCTTTTCCTTGATTTTCTTTTCTTCCTGTTTGTGTTGATCTTCTGAGATAAAGGACGAGAGTTCTATAAATAGGTCGAACCATCCGTGGCAGATCTGATCATTGGATCTATAAGGGTGGATTTGCAGGTCCGATAAGTTCATTAAGTAATCAGTGTTATCTAATTGATCTAAAAAATGGTCTCGGTAATCTTTGGGTGTCACAGGGGCCATCCCGGAAACCCGTTCAGGACTGAACAAGCCGTAATCCTCCGGATTGAAACGATTATTCGATCCGGTGAGATATTGTTCTAATGGGAAACTCATTTGGTAATCCAATTCGCTTAAGGCGTAATTTAAGATGTCCAGAGTCGTGATTCCCGGGTCGTGCGGGGCATGGTCTGTCCACAATTGTCCCGAAAGCTCCCGGATTGTTTCCAAGGCATTCTTTTGGAGGTTATCGAATATGGATTCCTCCGTTTTTAGTTCTTGCAGGTTGGGCAGATCATCCATGGCTATTCTTGATTAAAGGTGTTTCTCCGGTCGGAGGCATCCATCCGGTAATCTTTCCATAAATCGGTTATCAGGAAACAAACAAAGATGTTGTCTCCATAATCCCGTCCGCTACGTATTTGCAACTTGCATTTTTGTCCGGGGCCGTACCAACGGAATTTGATCTTGTTAAAAAAGGAACCGAACCAAGATTGATTCGTACGGATTTTTCGATGTTTCCCGTAACAATGGATAGCCGTGGCTTCCACCAATGCGTATTGTCCGCTTTTTAACTTACCGCATCCAGCCATGATGCGGTAGGCACGACATCCTTCCGTTGGTATTTGCAGGGTATGCCATTCGCCATCTGCGGGAAATTTACCCCGTATCGCGCCGTCGAAGCGGGTTGCGGAAAGACTGCCGTTGATACGTATATCCATACCGGGTTGGTTCATCTCGATACGACCGTTTGGATGAAGCGATAGTATCGGTTCATCTTGCCCTTGACGTATGATATGGAGTTGGCTATTGTTACCTAGGTATATTTTCCACTCAGGAATATTGTCTTGTATGTTCGTGAATAAGCTGATGACGGGACTGTTTTCCTTGGAAGGAGCTAACCGTAAGCCATCATCCGGATTTTTATCGATCCCGTCGTCGGAAATATTGACCATGGAATCGATTAATTCGTAGAAATGCTTTTGGTTGGGCATACTTCCGCGCTTAAAGTATTCTTTTAGTGTATTTCTGTTTGTACGAGGCATATCCGGTTTGTTTTATTTGTTAATAATAAAATTACTTCCAACTCCTAAATATCCGAGTCCGAGTTGTTCCAATAGTTCGTCTTTTTGGTCAATATATAGCAAATGCCTATCAGAAGGAACTAATATGCACCAAGGTTGGGAAGGGCTAACGTTGAAATTTTGCCTAGCCTCTTCCGGGTAGCGGTTTAGATAATAGCTCTTTTGTTGGTCTTTTGCCGTATATACGACATGCGCTACGCTTAATATATCAATGTCCACGATGGCTTCACACTCTCGTATGGAGTTATAAAGATCGGTCGATGAGAACGAAAGCCCAAATACCGGGATCTCTTCCTTATCTCGCCAAGGTGCGATACAATTATTAATGCGTGCCTCTGTCTGGCGGAGTATATCTCCTACGGGATATCCGGGCTTTATCCGGAGGTTACAGCAAACGGTTACTTCCTCGTAGACCGGAGTGATTGCATCAACGGTAATGAACGGACTTGTCTTGTCACCTATATAATCTTCGATTCGCATGAGTAGCCTATGTTCGCATAAAGGCAAGATCTTTTTATCTTTCTCCTTTTGCATCACGACCAATGTTACGATCGGGCTCCTGTTTTGAGCTTTACTGTCTATTCCGGGCAAGCAAAGTACTTTTTCGACTTCGGGGAACTGAGCCAATGTTATTTGCTCGTAATTCCTAGGCAATACAGCCCGGTTCCGATGGGACATCTCTTGGGTGATCCGGAGCCGCATATCCTCTGGCGTTTCCGGCGAACGTCCTCCTTTAGCGGGTATGATCTGGTAAATATCCGTAAGTCCCGGCATACTTTTCTCGAAAGAAACGAGTCCCGTGAAGCTTTCGAGTTCCTCACCGATCAGGGCTTCCATTTCTTCGGGGATTTCTAACCGGGCTTTCACTGGGTTTAGATAGACATTTCGTATGGATGAACAATTTTGCGTGTGGCAAGATACTTTTGCCGAAAGCCAGAAATCTCCATTTATGTCAAGCATTTCCTCGCTAATAGGTGAGGGAAGCAGGATGTCTACCAAACCTGTATTCAACAGATTCCCGGTTGTATCGGAAAGTAAATTACCCGGTTTGATAAACTCCCATTGCTTGCCGTTGAAGAAAGACCATTGTACGCAAGGAAGATATTCTTTTTCGATTTCCCGTTTCAAGGCAGCCATCTCGAAGAATAAACGGATCTGGTCGTTACCGATCGAGTTACCAATACCGAATAGAATAATCCCATCTTCTGTGGGTACTTCCACCATTGGGAACGGATGACGTAGATCGATTTCATGTAATTCCTTTTGCCTCAATGGATGGATATGATAGATACGGCATCTATCTCTTGGGGTATCGCCATTGAAAAAGTATTCTTCCTCGGCGCTATAACCGATACCTATACTTTCAATCATAGGGTTGTAAGGAGGTTTGGGCACCGGGGTCTGTTTACGGGTATGGCTGTTTCTTATCATGATATCCGCAAAGAGCATCCGGTACTCCGTCTGCCCGAATCCGCCGTTCGGATCTGTGAGTCTAATCCTGAAGAAGCCTTGCTGGGCTTTCATGTATTGATATTGCTCTTCTTCCGTGGAGACCGTAATGTTTTTGAACGGTTTGTCGTAAACGATCTCGCTGTACTCCGAGAGCTTTCCCCTAGGGGAAGTATGCTTGTTTTTCGTATTGAAGAGACAAGATGTACTTTCCGGTAATTTTACCCATTTCTGGTCTGTTAGTTTTTCCCATTCAACTTTGAAGGTGGTATTATCGATAGGTGTCTTATATGCTTGATACAAATCATAGAAACCTCCTTCCGAATAAGGTAGATCCGCCCATTGCAAAGTAATACCCATGGATTGGATAGGCTTGATCGCTATCTCATAATTACCGAATGCGAACCATGAGCCTTTTTGAGCTTCTAACCCGAATAAAGGGAAATGTACGCTTGCGTCTACTTCTCCCAGAGGATTATAGATTTTCAAGGATGACATGCCGGATACATGTACCTTTATCTTTAAGCTAGTAATAAAAATACGGTGTACCCAAGAGTAGGGGAATAACCAAGCATCCGTGTTCATCAATATACGGAGCGCTGGGTTCCGTGTTTGGCAACCATGAGCTTCAGAGCAAGGTGTTGTAGGGTCGAATTTCTCATTAAGGACGAATTTCAGATAAAAGGAGTTTTCGTTGATGAATGTCAAGGTGTAGGCGTATATCGGGGCCCAACCTTTCTCTGTGCTTAACTCCAATAGGAAAGCGTCGTTTAATACACGCCCGGTTTCGTGGGAAGATTGTTCCGTAGTAGCGATTAATTCTTTGAAATATGATATGGAGTCTTCTTCTAATCCGAATGTGATATGTATATCCCGATGTCCTTCCCGAAGTAATAACATGGGAGATTCGATCATCAGTCCGGCTTGTATAGAGGATTGGTTCTCAAAGATTAGCTCTGAGTCCAGATTGGGCTTCTTAGAAAAAACTTTTCCGATCCTGTCATTCAACTGTTTTTGCCAGATGGACGTAACGAAGCCTAATCGGCTCGCTGGATATTTTTCGGATCTTTTTCCAATAGTAACGAATGTATACTCGTTATTTTCATGTCATTGACCGAATAATCTTCGTCCGTACGATAACAAAATTGGATATCTTGCGCAGGAAATGGTACCTGTGTTATAATACCTGTACCCTTGGGTAACTGGGCTTGCCGTGCGGTATTATTCTTCACGGCGATAAACCAAGCGGAAGGAATAATCGCTTTTTGGGGAGATTCCTTCAATATTTGGTTGACATAAAATAACGGATAAGCTTCCCAGCGTTTATTGAACTGATCTACCAGATATTGATAGTTTTTCAAGAAAGCGATTAAAACAGCTAATGAGGGATCGGTCTCTCCGCTTTTAGCGATTTCTTGGATGTAAATCTCCCGTTTGTTTTGTAAATTGCGGAGGATACGTAATAATAGGTAGAGACTTCTACGAACCGTTTTAGGATTGGATAGGGTTATTAGCTGAAGTCTCTGGTTATATTTCTCCATATCCAGAAATAAATCGGACATGGAATCTCTAAAGATCCGATGATTCAATCTTTGATACCAATCAGAGAACTTATGGTATAGAGCGTTTCTTAGATAGGTGATTTCTCTGTTACTTTCCGGTGAGTTCTCATTTTGCCACAAAATGAAACTCTGTTCGATCCCGATTGTATCTGTTTGCTTGATCTCATTGAGTATGGCTAAGGATTGGTAATGATATAAAAAGGATGATTTCGAAAAGGCACGAGCCAATAAATTGGAGAGATTTTTCTCGAGTACTTGAAAAGGCTCATGTATCCGGAAATTATTCTCCAATTTTTTTCTTGTCAATCCATCTTTATTCCATTGTTTATTCATCGGTTAGAATCAAAATAGATAGGATAGGTCAATTCTTGTTGGACATTATTCATACGTATCGTATAATAAAGTTCGATAATCAGAATGCCATCTTGAATCGAAGCCTTATTAATTTCTATGCGATCAAGCGAGACTCTAGGCTCGTATAAGAGAACAGCCTTCTCAATAGCGCTTTTAATCATGGTCTCCATGGTAAGATCTAATTGTTCAAACTGATAACGATATAGTTCCGTACCGTAATCCGGACGATGTATTCGCTCCCCTGTGCGAGTGGAGAGAAGGATGATCAAGCTTTGCCGGATGTCTTCTTCATAATTAGACATGCGGGTGGGATTATCATTATGGCTGAATTCTGGGGGGAATGCCCATCCTTTACCTAAAAAACTATTTTTATTCTGCATAAATCATTCGATTTAATTAATCATTACAACGCCTCCTTTTACAACGGTTTGGCCGGATGCGGATATTTCGGCGGTGGCAGACCCTTTTACTTTAACTCCCATTTGTGCGGAAACCTCGATATTCAAGCCATTTATCTTGGTATCTTGCTTAGACTTGGATTCGATACCCATTCCTTCTGTCTTGACATTCCCTCTTGCCTTAAATATGAGATCTTTGCCGGATTCTACCATAATTCCGTTTTTATCCATACAGACCTTGTTCTTATTAGCATCGGATAACAGAATTTGCTTTTTGTCATCATCCAATATGAGCGTGTTCTCTCCGGGAGTCCTTATTGTGATAATCTTTTTATCATCGTCCAAAGTAATTTTCAACTGGTTTTTTGTAACAATTGTCTTTAAATTATTTTTTGGATCTAAAGAAACCGGCGTTTTTCGTTTGCGACTGTACAAACTTCCGATAATCACAGGGTGGCAGGGGTCCTCATTGATGAATTGCAGGACTACCTCATCATCGACTTCCGGTAGAAATAACATGCCGACCCCATTGCTTGCGTACGGACTGACCGGCCGAGCCCATATCTCCGTCTTCTCACATTGTAACAAGGGTATATCGACTAATATAAAATTCTCGAAATCTTTATTATCTCCGATCTTTTTAACGATCCCTATTTGTAATCCTCGTATACCGGGCAAAAAACCACTAGCTGCGGGAGCGACTACATCGGGCTCTTCGGTAATGACTACCGGATTGAAACCCATATAGACTTGTGTCTTCCATTCGCCTCCTTGTAGTGTATGTTCTACTGATTGAACAAATGCGTTTCCACTATAATGTTTGCTTAATCCTTCCAATTTGATAATACAGCCCGGAATAATAGACGCATTCCCGTAAATTGTGATGGAGCCTTGAAAACGTGCCAGGCCGCTCCATAAAGCTTGCGCATCGGCCCAAGCATGTAAAGAAGCGTCGCCGATGGGAGCGTTAGTTTGATAAAGCATCACTTCATTTGCCAGACCGGATAGATCCTTTGCGGCGATATCGCCTTGGGCATTGAGAGGAGGTTTGCTGGCGGTGGCTTTGATAATTTGTTGACGGCTCACGTCCCAAGCGCAAGCTTTTGTATCTGTGTATTGCTCGGAAGCGGATATAGAACCATCGAAAGCGATTAAATTATCTCCATAGGTGATGGTTAAGACCGGGGAGGCGGATACATTCGGTTTACATACCTTGACTTGTTTACCGTCAGTGATAACGACTAATCCGTTATTTTGTGCTCGTGTGAGTACAAAATCCCAATCTGTACAATAATATTGTACCAGTTGTGGAATTTCTATACCGGTGCTATCTACTTTGGCGGAAAGCCCGTATTGTCCCAGAATCTTCTTGATAACGGTATCATCTTTACTATTTTCATATACATTATTTTTACGTCCAAAGGTTACAGGATATGCGAAACCCCTACATTCTAAAATAAATAGAGTTTGTTGTTCGCTATTGATTTTTAACTGATGGGTTGTAACGCATCCCTCAAATAAGGTGTTGACCTTATCTGTTGGACCCGCTTGAAACTTAAGCTCCGTACCCGAATTGAATATTTTGTTGTCTGGTATTTCAAATTGGCTGTTGTCGATAATATCAGCGCTGATGGAGATCGTTGCTTTATCGATCTTATTACATGCTCTGTATATTTTTGCATTGATTACGGAGTATTGCTCCGTTACATCTTTACCATTTAGTAATAGTTTGATTATGAATGAATTATCCATATTCATTATATTTTAGGGAACCATAATTGAGTTCCGGGTTTTATATCTCTAAAGCTGATTAGGTTATTTATGGAGGCAATCATTGGAGCATAACCAGAATTTTTATATTCTTTTGCGCATAACCCGATTAGACTGTCTCCTTGTTTAAAAGTAACGAATTTACCCTCAGCTTTTTGATTTTTCTTTTTTGCTTGTGTCTCTCTACTACTAATCGCCTCTGTTAGTGACAAGGAGCCTTTAGCTCGTAAAGGATTGCCCTTGGGCGAGAATAAGGTGTAATCCCAATTTAGGTTGGTTAATCTCCCCTTGAAAATGAGACTCCCCCAAATTACTTTAAGGAAGCAAGGGCTGGGTGGATCGATCTCCGCGCTAGGAAGAAAAATGATATTCTCCAAATCCTTGATCCTTTCTGTCACGGTTTTTTTCCCCGTCGGGATAATACCGGTACCATCGAAGTGTATATCAAAAGAGAGAGTGGAGGGGTTGGTGTGTTTATACTCCGGTAGTTGCTTATCCTCTTTTATGCTTTCGTCTTTCTTATAGGAGGTAGATTTGCTTAACTTATAGCTATCCGGATTGATTTGGACGGTGATACTACCCAATTTCTCGCCACCTTTGTATTCAATTGATTTATATGCCTCGATGATCAACTTTTGGTTCATGTTTTACCGCTCCTTTCTACAAGAAAAAAGGTTAGACAAATCTTTCTTGGCCTCACGAATTATCTCCTCTTTGATTTGTTGTATCAAATCACGGGAGAGAGGGAGGTCGGGTTCCTTTTTCTGTTGTGTCACTTTTGTGGACACTTGGATTTCTTTTATAGTTATAGCCATTGCTTAAATTGTTCTTTTTTCGTATCTTCTGTATCTCTTATCGACATACGGATCAAATTAGTATAAGCCATCTCCAATGTTTCAATCACCAACTCATTCTTTTGGGAATTCAATGCGCTAATGTCCCATTTTACAGGGTAAGCATTGAGCACAGACCAATTATTTAGGGGAAAATGCCCGGCATCCAGCAATGATATAGTTAAATTGACGGGAACGATCTGGGCACTTCCATTATTTTCCAATACTTTAACCACATATGTCTCTAGCACATGAGGCAAAGGCATTAAAGAACGTTTCAACACAAGGTTACCGTGCTTTCGTCGGGTAGGCACCTGATAGCTGAAACTGTTTTCTCCCCCTTCTTTAATCGTTTCCGTCTCCATTTCAAGTTGTAGTCCCGAGACCTCTTGGAAAGAGGTCTCGATCAATCCTTCGAAAGTCACGTTGAAATAAAACGCTACCGGAGGAGGGACAATATGATCAAACCTTAGCATTAAGCGTTTTCTATGGTCAATCCTTCATGCGCTAAATCTAAGGTTTCGATGGCAGCCTCGTTTCCATCGGATTTTAAGCTGACACCGGTAACCTTAGTCGGCCATGCGTTCGATAATTTCCAAACCATCGTAGGGCTTCCTGCTTCATCCAGTAAGCTGATTGTTACATCTTCTCGCTGTATTGTGTTCATTTTTATCTTGTTAAACCAATCGAATAATTTGTTATCCGCTTTGAAAACCCCTTTCTTTAGACTGACATTGCTCGTCTTCTTCAGTCCCGGCATCTTGATATTTGAGAAAACCGGGCTATTACCATGTCGGTACTCAATTACTTGGGCTTCCATATCCAGACCAGATACCTCTTTAAAAGCGATTTCCCCGAGGCTACCTAATTCTACCTTAAAATAAAAACTGGGTAACGGCCATACATTATCTTGTGCTTCTCCTGCCATATTCGTATTTTTTAATAGGTTTTAATTCTTAAATTATCAGCTTTTTTGCATTTGTTGTTGGAATGTGATCTCGATAAATTCCGCAGGTCTGGTAATAGCCACGAATACGGATATCCTGAGGATACCTTCCAGAATATCCTTCGGAGTCATCGTGTCTCCCAATCCGATATGAATGCTATATGCGTCTTCGGGGGAAGTTCCTGCTAATCCACCTCGTTTCCATACGCCCCGTAAGAATCCATCTATCATACTACGCATATTTACCCATGTATTTACTACATTCGGTTCGAATACATAGGCACGGGCGGCGTTCTTGATCGATTCCTCTAGGAAGATCATCGTACGCCTTACGTTAATATAACGCCAGTCTAACGAGTTACCATCCATCGTGCGGGCACCCCAAACCTTGATTCCTTCACCGGGGAAGCTACGTATCGCGTTTACGGCTTTTCCATTCATCGGTACGTTCAGATCTTCTTTGGTAATAAGACTCTTCCTTAATCTTTATCGGATATTCTGTGCTGATACGAAAAACGTCCTTATCCATGAAACGGATTTGCTCGGGATTCTTGAAGCTAATATTTTCCGGTCCATTATCCTCCATAAAAATATCCATTGACGCATTTTCTGGATTACGAGGTATCAAGATAAAATCCCAATAGGCTTCTTTTGTGTGATAATGGATTTCTTTCTGTATTGGGCATTTCGTTTCTAATAATTCTTTGGTAACATGAATGATCACATTGAGCCGATTCAGTCGGTTATCGATAACACTTAATTGTATATCTGAATCATTTAGCTCTTCCGGTAGCAGGGATTGTGTATACAGTAAAAAATTCGGATCTTTTGAATGTGCTTGAAACTCAAGGTTGAGACCATCCGGGGAGGTTGAAAGGTGATCAAGAAGCTCTTCTCGATCTCCAATTAGTGCATATTGATTTCGCCCCGTTTGCCTAAAAGGATATTTAGGTCCTCCTAATACGACTCTATTCGTTCTCCTGGGTTCTATCTCGAAGATTTCAGAAGGAATACATTCATTATAATATTCATGACTAAATATAATGTTAATTAAAAAGTCAAATTTCATCATTGGTTTGTTTTATCGTTATAATATTCCAAAAGTAGATAAAAAGAATATGGCATGATATTAAATACTATATGTTTGATAACATTATTTCTAATTTATTTTTTGACTTGATATTCGTTGTTTTATATCCTTGATTTCTGTTCCGGCAAAAGATATGATTCGTGCTTTACATAGGATTGATGGATAATAATGCCCTCCTAATATACTCCATATATTACTGAGTTCTTGCATACTAATTGTTATGGTCTCGAGCGTTATGGTACCTTGGTCTGGTAATTTAAGAATGGAATTTTGTTGTAAGAAGGAGATTGAATCCAATAATATTTGTATAGATTCTAAGTATCTTTTAGATGAAAAAACAGCGGCAACCATAATATATATATTCAAGTACCATGGTGGAGATGTTTGTTGGAATGTGTTATTTTTTGTGTTCCTATAGGGGGCAGAGATTCCCATTGCTGTCTCTCGCTCTATATTCACGATAGAAAGTATGATTTTATCCGATTGATCCTCATTTGGAGTCGCATCAATACTTCCGGCTTCCACTATAATTTCTGCCCGTTCATAATAGCTGGAAAGAAATTCGTTCATTTTCTCTGCGAGTGTGTTTATTAATACGTGTATCATGGTCTTTTGCTTTATTTGTGCTAAAGGTAAGGAATAAATTTGTTTTTCTGCTTTATAATTTCATTGTCTGAATTCTTTCTAGCAAATTACCTTCGTTTCGATTCGTGATAAGAATTAAAATCGTTTTCTGATTATCATAGATAATTACGTCTTGGCGGTTTCCTGAAAAAGATTGAAAGAAAAGTTGATCCTGAGATTGGGCTATGCTTATTGTGTATTTTTTATCTACTCTTATTTTCTATTATGTGACTTCGGAAAAACACGTACGACTTTTTTCGAAAACACGTACGACTTTTCTCATAAACATGTACGACTTTCCGGTAAAACATAATCGTGTTTTTAAGCTGTTAATGTTCAGTGATTTATATTTTTGTATCATTCACGCACTTATTGTATGGAAAATTATCACATCGCCACTCAATAAATCATATATACCTCCATGTAGAAGTGCGGCACGCTATGTCTCTATAACAGGATGTCTCCAATAGGGTGAGAATCGAGTAGTATGGCTTTATCACACGTACATTATATAACTTGTTAAGTCTTGAAAAAAAAACTTGAAAAATAATTCCGAAAAAGTTTGGAGGTTATGTTTTATAACACTACTTTTGCACCCGCATTCGAGAGAGAACGCCGGTACAAAATGATGAAACAAACTTTTAGAAAAAAAGTTCCGAAATAATTTGGAGGTTTAAAATAAAAGTCCTTATCTTTGCATCCACGTTCGCAAAACGAAAGCGACAAAAGAGTTCTTTGAGAGATTTACATAATTCAACAAGTAGTACAAGTATTAGGAAAATTAATTTTCCGGATCGATACCGTCAATAGAGTATGACTTTGGACTACAATAACGGATTCCGGAGCGAGGATATTAAGAAACAATTTAAACAACGAAGAGTTTGATCCTGGCTCAGGATGAACGCTAGCGACAGGCTTAACACATGCAAGTCGAGGGGCAGCACAGGTAGCAATACCGGGTGGCGACCGGCGCACGGGTGAGTAACGCGTATGCAACTTGCCTATCAGAGGGGGATAACCCGGCGAAAGTCGGACTAATACCGCATGAAGCAGGGATCCCGCATGGGAATATTTGCTAAAGATTCATCGCTGATAGATAGGCATGCGTTCCATTAGGCAGTTGGCGGGGTAACGGCCCACCAAACCGACGATGGATAGGGGTTCTGAGAGGAAGGTCCCCCACATTGGTACTGAGACACGGACCAAACTCCTACGGGAGGCAGCAGTGAGGAATATTGGTCAATGGCCGAGAGGCTGAACCAGCCAAGTCGCGTGAGGGATGAAGGTTCTATGGATCGTAAACCTCTTTTATAAGGGAATAAAGTGCGGGACGTGTCCCGTTTTGTATGTACCTTATGAATAAGGATCGGCTAACTCCGTGCCAGCAGCCGCGGTAATACGGAGGATCCGAGCGTTATCCGGATTTATTGGGTTTAAAGGGTGCGTAGGCGGCCTTTTAAGTCAGCGGTGAAAGTCTGTGGCTCAACCATAGAATTGCCGTTGAAACTGGGGGGCTTGAGTATGTTTGAGGCAGGCGGAATGCGTGGTGTAGCGGTGAAATGCATAGATATCACGCAGAACCCCGATTGCGAAGGCAGCCTGCCAAGCCATTACTGACGCTGATGCACGAAAGCGTGGGGATCAAACAGGATTAGATACCCTGGTAGTCCACGCAGTAAACGATGATCACTAGCTGTTTGCGATACACTGTAAGCGGCACAGCGAAAGCGTTAAGTGATCCACCTGGGGAGTACGCCGGCAACGGTGAAACTCAAAGGAATTGACGGGGGCCCGCACAAGCGGAGGAACATGTGGTTTAATTCGATGATACGCGAGGAACCTTACCCGGGTTTGAACGCATTCGGACCGAGGTGGAAACACCTTTTCTAGCAATAGCCGTTTGCGAGGTGCTGCATGGTTGTCGTCAGCTCGTGCCGTGAGGTGTCGGCTTAAGTGCCATAACGAGCGCAACCCTTGCCACTAGTTACTAACAGGTTAGGCTGAGGACTCTGGTGGGACTGCCAGCGTAAGCTGCGAGGAAGGCGGGGATGACGTCAAATCAGCACGGCCCTTACATCCGGGGCGACACACGTGTTACAATGGCGTGGACAAAGGGAGGCCACCTGGCGACAGGGAGCGAATCCCCAAACCACGTCTCAGTTCGGATCGGAGTCTGCAACCCGACTCCGTGAAGCTGGATTCGCTAGTAATCGCGCATCAGCCATGGCGCGGTGAATACGTTCCCGGGCCTTGTACACACCGCCCGTCAAGCCATGGGAGCCGGGGGTACCTGAAGTCCGTAACCGAAAGGATCGGCCTAGGGTAAAACTGGTGACTGGGGCTAAGTCGTAACAAGGTAGCCGTACCGGAAGGTGCGGCTGGAACACCT